>JBQCJC010000268.1:0-8149 GCA_051953135.1 Thermoanaerobaculia bacterium
GATCGCGTGAGCTCCGGTAACTTGACAGAAGACGGATACCGGCAGATTCAAAATCCCAGCTACCCACGCACTGCCCCGCGCCCCAAGGGGGGACGGAACGAGATAAATGTAGCCAACGGTTACACCGAGCACGATTGCATAGGCCACACGGTGACAAAAGCCGATGAAGGATTTCACGGCCAAATCTTCTCCAGCTTCGTACCTTCGTAGTTGATGTCGCCGGGAGTCAGGATATAAACGCGGATATCGTTATCGGCTTTGCCATCGACCTTCCGTCGCCAGGCGTTCTGTAGGAACATTGGGAACGCCTCGTGTGCCGTATTCGCAACGGCTGAATATTTCGAGTTGATCTCCTGAATGTTGGCGAAATACGGTTCGATTGCGTGGCCGCTCTCGTGCACTAACGTTTCGGCGAGTCCGAACGTTGCACCGCCCATCGTGACCGTGCGCATCCCACCGAGCTTGCCCGGATCGTAGTAGATGTTGGCGCCGCCACCTGCCAGACCCTCCGTATAAGCGCCATTACCTTGCGCTGCTTTCGCGGCGTCGGCAATCAGTGTGAAATGGTCTCTGCTTGCGGCCATGAAGCCAAGCGCATGAGCAGCCGGGCCAAAGTCCTCACCGAGTGCAAGCGGACTGGTACCTGGCTTGAGCGTGATGATGCCGTCCTTGTAATTGACCTTCGACCACGCTTCACCGAACGCTTCCTGCGCCGCGGCCAACTGATCTTTGCACGGGTTGCCATCCGGGTCTTTCACACATTCACTCAGAATGATGTCCTTCCCGGTTGGATCGGTGTAGCGCATCGGGTTGTTCATTACGTACGAGTACCGATTCCATCGTTGCGGGAAATGTGGCGAGCTTTCGGGGATCACCGGATCTACCGTCAAAAACCGCCCCATTGACGACGAGTAATATCGCGCGTGCATGTAGTCTAGGGGATCGGAGGTGAGCGCGCCGGCGTAGTCGCGTTCGTGGCCGGTGAATTTCATGCGCTCGGTGTCTTGATTGGGGGCGGTGATCTCGCCGCCGAAGGGCTGGTAATCGTGGCGGGCGATGGTGGCGCCGCCGTTGCCGGTAATTAATCGCGAGGTGCCGAGGTGGTCGGGGTGGAAGTGCAGGGTTTTGGCGATTGTGTCGACTTCGGCCGCGAGGAGTTTTCCTTCGCGATAAATATAGTCTTCCTTCCACCACCAGCGTTCGCCGCCGGTCATGGTTTTGTCGTAGACGCGGACGACTTTGCCGGCGATGTCGCGCACCGTCCAGGACGATGTCGTTTCCGCGCTGCCACTGATCACTACGCTGGCAAGCCGTTCGTCACTTGCGGTGTAGAGATAAACCTTACGCTGACCTTGAATGACGGATTCCTTCATCATGTCGAGCGAGTCATAAATGAAGGTATCGCGGCCGAGATATCCGGTCATTCGTCCCGCGGCGTCGTATTGCCCGAGGATGTTGTAGGTGCCGGTTGATTTAAGGCGGTTCGTTGCCGAATCCACGCCGATCGTCGCCGTCGATCCGTTCGTCGTCACGCTTTCGATATTGCCGTAGACGTCGTAAGAGAAATCCTGTGCGACGCCGGAAACAGTGGCCGTTTTCAGCCGGCCAAACGCGTCATAACGAAATTGATCCTGGCTCGTGCCGATCTCCGTGATATTGCCCGAGCCGTCGTACGCATAAGGTCCGAGCAGGAGCTCGTTAGCATTCGTGGCGATATGTGTCGGTCGCTGTTCTGTTGCTACGACAGAGGGCCGCGTTGATGGCGGCGGCGGCGTTGCAATCGAATCGCTCGCCAGTATCGTAACGTTTGCGACGCGTGGATCGTGCGCGAGAATCTCTGCCGCCGATGGATTGGCCGCAACGACGAATCCCACGAATCCTTCTTCGGCATAAGGCTCGATTCGTCCGCGCACTGTGGCCGCCAGGATGCGTGCAATCTCCTCGGCATCCGCACCGGAGGAAGGTGTAATCGCGACGCGATATCGCACGACAGGGACCTGAGACTCGGCCCTCAATGCCATTGACGAAATACACGCGACAACCGCAAAGGACAACACGGTCCTCAGCCAATTCACAGAGACCTCCAATGCGTCGATCTTTACGGATCGACTCGATGGTTTATTGATGGCCCAATGGAGAAGCGGATGGACAGTGTACCGCACGTTCCGTCATTGCAGCCACAACCATATGGAGGTGCCGAGAGCGCCGTCTCAGTTAGGCGCAATGCGACGCGAGCCGTGTCTGTGAGTTTCGCCCGCGTCGACGATTCGCTGGCTGGCGACACCGACTAGTAATCCGATGACGATCTCGTTCCCATATTTGCGAGCGGCCTTGAGGAAATGTTTCTTCAGTTTCCTGCCGAGTTAGTTCGCGACCGAGTCAGGCCGTGCAATGGATTGCGCGGTTTTTGCAACGCGCGCGCAGTTCCGATTTCACGTCCAAACAACGCTGTGGCGCTGCGCGGATTTTCGTGTAAATTCGGTGCTTCCATCCACGTAGTTTCGACACAAATCCATTAGGAGAGAGTGAATGCATCGAGTTCTCAAAGGTGGGTTCCTGTTCCTGGTGTCCTTTCTTGCGCTGTCGGCGTTTGCCGGGAAGAAGCCGCCGTATCAATACTTCGCGGTCGGAAATCAGAATGACGTTGTGACTACGACGACCGCCGGCACGGTGTTGATGGGCGGCGGCACGGATGTCGATGCCGCGTTTCAATGGATGATCGGCAAATCGGGCGGTGGTGATTTCGTCGTCATTCGTGCGACGGGCACCGATGCCTACAATCCTTATATCTATGGTCTCGGCACTGTCGACTCCGTGGAAACGATCATCATCCCGTCGCTTACCGCGGCGAACGATCCGTTCGTGGCCAATAAGATTCGCAACGCGGAAGCGTTGTGGATCGCGGGCGGCGATCAGGCGGATTACACGAATTTCTGGAAGAACACACCCGTTGAGGACGCGATCAATTACGTTGCGAACACCAAGCACGCACCAGTGGGCGGCACAAGCGCCGGTCTCGCAGTCCTCGGACAATTCGTATACACCGGCGGATCCGGCTCCGTGACGTCGAGCCAGGCACTGGCCAATCCGTACCACCAGTACATGGTTTTCGATCGCGACTTCATCGCGATCCCGATCCTCAGCAGCGTCATCACCGACTCGCACTTCGTTACGCGCGATCGCTTCGGCCGCACGGTCGCGTTCCTCGCGCGCCTCATCAAAGATGGCTGGGCATCGTCGGCGCGCGACATCGCCGTCGATGAGGCGACCGCGATTCTCGTCGAAGCGAATGGCGCGGCAACGCGCGTCGGCAGCGGCGCCGCGTATTTCATCAGCTCGAACGGTATGCCGGCGGTATGCGTCTCCGGCACACCGCTCACGTACACCGGCCTGCCCGTGTACAAGGTGAGCGGCGCGGCAACGTTCAATCTCGCCACCTGGACCGGCAGCGGTGGCACCGCGTACACCGTGAGCGTGAACGCGGGCGCGATCAGCTCGAGCAACGGCTCTATCTATTAATTAATGTCGTGGGAGGGCTTCGGCCCTCCCGCTTTCAGCGCAGGCGCTGCGTTTCGAGCGTGAAGTACTGCAGCGCGTCGTCGTCGATCTGCACGCCGATGCCGTGACCAGAAGGAACGGCGATGAATCCATCGGCATCGAGGACGACGGATGGCGTGACGATGTCGCGCGTGAAGTAGCGCGACGTCTCGGACGTATCGCCGGGAATCGTGAACGCCGGAGCGGTCTGCAGATGAATGTTTACCGCGCGACCGATGCCTGTCTCGTCCATGCCGCCGGACCACACCGGCACGCCTCGCGACGTCGCGTACTCGGCGATGCGCAATGCTTCGACGAGCCCGCCGACGCGGCCTTGCTTGATGTTGATGACGCGACAGGCGTTGAGATCGATGGCGGCGCGTGCATCGGCGAGCGAGTGAATCGATTCATCGAGACACAGCGGAGTCGAGAGCTTCTTCTGCAGCAGCGAGTGTTCGTAGATGTCGCTGTACGACAGCGGCTGCTCGATCATCGTCAAGGCGAATGCATCGAGCTGGTGAAGATGCTCGGCATCATCGAGCGTGTAATCGCCGTTCGCATCGGCCATCAATGCGATGTCGGGGAAACGCTCGCGCACCGCGGCCACGCGATCGACATCGCAGCCGCGACGGATCTTCATCTTCACGCGGTGATAGCCGCTCGCCACGGCTTCGCTCACTGCATCGAGCAACTCCGCTTCTGTTTCCTGAATGCCGATGCTGATGCCCGAGGGGATCGGTCGCACGGATTGATCGAGCAATGCGTGCAACGGAAGTCCCTCGCGTTTCGCGATGAGATCGAACAGCGCATTCTCGATCGTGGCTTTCGCCATGAAGTGTCCGCGCACGCGGCGGAAGCGCTGTTCGAGCTCCGCCATCGTGATGTCGGATTCAACGAGCGGCAACAGAAAGTCGTGGATCACATGCGAGGCCGTGAGCGTGGTCTCGGACGCGTAGTACGGATCGGGATCGGCGACGCATTCGCCCCAGCCGACGACGCCGTCGGATTCGATGCGCAGCAGCAGCGTTTCCTTGCTCGTCCACGTCGCGCTGCTGATCGAGAACGGCTTCACGAACGGAAGGCGCACGTGCAACTGATCGATGCGATCGATCGGGCCGATGACGCGTTGCTGCGCGTTGCTCAAAACGGCCCCCACTTCATCAGCACGGGCGGAATGAGCAGAAGGAGGCTGAGGATGATCAACACGATCATGAGCGGCAGAAACCAGCGCGCCCATTTTTCCCACGGAATGCGCGCCATGCCGAGCACGCCCATGGTCACGGCGGAGGTGGGGAGGATCGGGTTGACGAACTCGCAGAGCTGGAACGCGTAGACGGTGGTCTGTCGTGACACGCCGACGAGATCGGCGAGCGGTGTCATGACCGGCATCGTCAGTGCGGCTTGCGCGGTGCCGGAGTGGAGGAAGAAGTTGATGACGGCTTGCACCGCGAACATGACCCACGCGGCGACGAGTGGCGGCAGCGGTGCGACGACATTCGCGCTGTAGTAGAGCATCGTGTCGAGCACCGCGCTTTCGCGCGCGATGATGAGCAACGCGCGACCACACGCGATGATGAGCGCGACGCTCACCATATCTTTCGCGCCGGTGACGAAATGCTTCGCGACGTCATCGCCGCGCAATCCGGCGACGATGCCCATCAACAATCCCATCGCCAGAAACAGCGCGCCGATTTCCTCGATGAACCATTGCTTCTCGAGGATTCCCCAGATGAGGATCGACATGCTGGCGATGAAGAGCAGCAGCACTGCCGCGCGACGTCCGGTCCACGACTCGACTTCGCCATCCGACTTCCACGCGCTGAGATCGCGTGAGCGATCGAGCTCATAGACGATGCTCGATTGCGGATTCTTCTTCACGCGCGCGGCGTAGATCATCACCCACGCGATCATGACCGCGGTGCCGATGAACCAGGTCGCGACGCGATAGCCGAAGCCGGAGTAGAGCGGCAGGCCCGCGAGACCTTGCGCGATGCCGACGGTGAATGGATTGAAGAACGCGGCGGCGAATCCGGCCGCGGCGCCGAGGAACGGAATCGACATGCCGACGATCGAGTCGTAGCCGAGGGAGAGCGCGAGTGGAACGAAGATGAGGATGAACGGAATCGTCTCTTCACCCATCCCGAAGATCGAGCCGCCGAGAGAGAAGACGATCATCATCACAGGGATGAGCAGCTTCTCCAGCCATGGCCGCGAGCGCAGCGCCACGGTCAGTCGCCGGATGCCGAAGTGAATGATGCCGGTTTCCTGAATGACGTTGAATGCGCCGCCGATGAGGAAGAGAAACGAGATGATCATCGCGCCGTCGGCGAAGCCTTTGATCGGCGCGATCATCAGCCACTGCGGTCCGAGATACACCTTCTCGATCTGGTGATACGTGCCAGGGATCGTGACCTGGCGGCCATTCTTCTCGACGTGCTGATAGCTGCCGGACGGCACGACCCACGAGAGTGCGAGCACGATGACGACCAGCGTGCCGACGATCACCAGCGTGTGGGGCATGCGAAACGAGCGCGGTGCGAGAACTGCGGTTTCGGACATCGAGTCGCCCTTCCTCTTCGAGTTGCGTTCGGAGCTACAGCGTCGGCAGCAGATCGGCGAGGAGCGTGATGCGCCGGCCGAACGAATCGAGATCGACGTACTCGCCGCGGATGTGCATGCCGTAGCCCGCGGGTCCGAGTCCGTCGATCACGGGAGTCGATGCGGGATCGGCGATGAAGTTCGGGAACGAGATTCCGCCGCGATCTTCTTCGACATCGAGACGGAATCCGCGCTTCGCCGCGAGCTCGACGGTGCGTTTGACGAACGGCGCACCGGGACCATGCGGATCGACGGGCGCGACGTTCATCCCGACTTTGAACGAGATCTCCACTTCGTGACGCGATGCGACGTGCGAAGCGAGGCGTTGCAAATCATCGAGCATCGCTTTTCCATCCGCAGCGGTGAGAAAGCGAAGCTCTCCTTCCGCGACCGCGCGATCCGAAACGACGTTCAACTGACGCGAGCTGCCGAGCATGTCGGCGTGTTGCGCGAGATGATCGACGAAGTCACCGCTGCCGCCGACGATGCGGCCGACGTTGACGGTGGGGCCGTTGCCTTTCTTCGATGCTGATTGTGCGCGCGAGCCCCATTCCGCGGCCGCGGCGAGTGCGGAGCGTCCACTCCAGTACGCGAGTCCCGAATGCGACGCGCGTCCACGCACGTCGAGTTTCCACTCCGTCATTCCGCGACGACCGGCGACGAGCGTCTCGCCATCGGCAGTCGATTGTCCCGGCTCGAGCACGAGCACCGCACGCGCGCCGCGACTCCAGCGTTCCGCGGCCTGACCGGAGATCAGGCTTTCGGATTCTTCGTCGGGCACGAACACGATCAGCAGATCCGATGGCAGCGCGGTGCCGCGTGATGCGAGCACATCGAGCGCGCCGCAGAGCATCGCCAGCCCGCCCTTCATGTCGTACGAGCCGGTCGCGAACAACGTGCGTCCTTCGATTTGCGGCACGATCGCGGGAAGCACGGTATCCATGTGGCCGAGCAGGAGCAGATGCGCGCCGCCGGTTGATGCGGTACGCGCGATCAACACCGGCTGCGGTGCGCCGTGCGCATCGTTTTCCTCGACGATCTCGACCGCGAGTCCATGCGGCGTGAGCGCGCGTTCGAGTCGCTCCGCGACTTTGCGAATGCCCGATGCGTTGCCGCTTTCGGACGAGATCGCGCAGAGGTCGTGCAGCAGTTGCTCGCTGTTCGAAAGAATTTCGGCGCTCGCGCTCATCGGCTGGCTTCCCGGCTCACCGTCACGGCTTCCGCAACCGGCGGTCCGACCGGCACGCGATGCGCCATGTCGAACACTTCACCCGGAAGCACGATGTGCAGACGCATGCCGTGCACGCCGAGGAGCTCCTTGCCCGCGGTTGCGGCGGCATGGCGCTGAATCGATGAGCCCGTGGGATCGAACACCATCGCCGAGCCCGCGCCGATCACGACGAACGTGTCGTCAGGACGAACCCAGATCGCGGTGTCTTCATCGACGCCGACGCCGATGTGGCCGGGATGTTCGAGCAGCAGCGAGATCAAACGATTCTGCCGCTGGCGCGCGATGAAATGCTGATCGACGATCACGTCGCTGCGCAGAAAGCCGAGACCTTCGACGGCTTCGACGGAGTGTGTTTGAATCACTTTGAAATCGCCTTCGCCGGTGATCATCATTTCGCTCTGACATGCAGTGCCGGCTGACGTTCCGCCGACCACCGCGCCGTTGCGATACGCCTCGCGCAACGCGTCGAGCACCGGTGTGCCCGCGAGTGCGTTGATGATGCGCACCTGATCGCCGCCGCCGAAGAAGATGCCGCGCGCGCGTTTGGATGCGGCCACGAGCTCGGGACGATTCGCATCTTCTTTCGTGACGATCGGAAGCACTACGACATCGGTGCTGCCGTACTCCTTCGCGAACAAGTTCGTGTAGTACTCGTTGAGATCCGGCTCCTGCGAGGCGGTGGGAATCACGACGATCGGCGCGCTTTTGCCGCCGGCGAGCTCGATGAATTTCTCCATCGCCGCGCGTGGCTTGTCACCGCCGCCGATCAGCATCAGATGGCCG
>JBQCJC010000269.1:0-7585 GCA_051953135.1 Thermoanaerobaculia bacterium
CGATCTCCTGCTGCACGCGGCGGATTGTAAGCGGTTATCGTGGAAGTCGTTTCCACGAATGCAGGTCACGCACGCGCACGATCACGACTCGGCAGAAATCCACGCGCTCGCGATGCACACGATCTCCTGCTGCACGCGGCGGATTGTAAGCGGTTATCGCGGAAGTCGTTTCCACGAATGCACGGGATCCTTCGACTGCGCGCTGCGCGCTCCGCTCAGGATGACATGAGGCTCGACTGCGCTCTCCGCTCAGGATGACAGGAGGCTCGACTGCGCGCTCCGCTCGGGATGACAGGAGGCGCGGGCGAGCATTTGTGTCATCCCGACCGAGCGAAGCGAGTGGAGGGATCTCCTCCCTGACACGAGGTCACCGCCGCAACAATTTCGCGAGCAGCACTCCGGCCATCAATCCCAGTGCTCCCGCCGCGACCAGCGCACCGGCGCTCGACGGATCGCTGATCGGCTGAAAGTCCGCTTTGCCATCTCGCAGCACGATGTATCCGACCGGATACGCACGCGCGCCACCGCCGCCACCACCTTGCGCGAGTGGCGTGCGGCCGAGTCCACCGCCGCCGAACCCCCATTGCACGCGCGCAACGGGAATGATCGTCGTGCCGTCGCGCTCGACCGGTTCGCCGTAAACCTGTTTTGCGTTTGCGTGAAGTGGGATCTGCTGAATCAGCGATGCGACGAAGGAAGCCTGGGACTGCTGCTCGCTCATGCGAGTCTTATAAGCCCAACGACCTCAACTTCTCAATGACCTCGGATTCAGTCGGAAAGCGTCCCTGCTCTTTTTTCGAGAACAGCATTTGATTGTTTGCGGACACAACGAAGATGCCGCCGCTGCCGCGCACGAGCTCGGAGTCGACACCAAACTGCTTCTTGATCTCGGCCGCCAGACTGGAGGCTCTCGGGAGATAGTTTCAAACGCCGCAGTAATCGATTCGAACGTGCACTCGTTTTCCTTTACGCCGTTCTGACGAGCACCGCGGTCACGTTATCGAGACCGCCGCGCTCGTTCGCCGCATCGATCAGCAACTGGCAGGCCTTCTCGAGGTCGCCGTTCGCCGAGGTCACGATGCGCTGAATTTCACTTTCAGGGACCATGCCGGTGAGACCGTCGCTGCAGAGCAGAAACACATCGCCGGGACGCGCTTCGATTTCCGACGCGTCGGGCGTGACTTGCAGCGCGCCGCCGAGGGCTCGGGTGATGACGTTGCGCAGCGGATGCTTCTCCGCTTCTGCTTCCGTCAACATGCCGGCCTGCACCTGCTCGAACACCCACGAGTGATCGTTGGTGATGCGCGAGAGCTGTCCTTCGCGAATGAGATACGCGCGCGAGTCACCAACGTGCGCGACGGACATCGTGTCGGCGTCCGCCATGCATGCGACCACCGTCGTACCCATGCCGCGCAGACGCGCATCCTTGCGCATCGCTTCGAGCACGCGCGTGTTGGCCATCCGCAGCGCGGCCATCAGACGATTCGTCGAGCGGCGGAAATGCTCGTCGTACGCGTGCGGCCACGTGCCGTCGTCTTCTTTCGTGTGCAGGATGAACTCGGAGATCGAGTCGACGGCGATGCGCGACGCGATCTCGCCCGCGGCGTGACCGCCCATTCCATCCGCGACGAGGAACAAACTGGCGTCACTTTCGACGAGGAACGCGTCCTCGTTGTGCTGGCGCTGCCGGCCGACGTGGGTGAGACCGTATGCCTTCAGTTGCATCTCTCCTTCAGCGCTTCCCGAAAATCGAGAAGCCACCCTTCCCGGTCTCTTTGGTCTCACGCAGCTCCGCGAGCGCGTTCTGCACGTCGACGTTCATCGAGTCCCATTTCAGCGCTTCTTCGAGATAGCGCTCGGCTTTCGCCGTCAGCCCCGCGCGTTTGCACATGAGGCCTGCATCCTTGAGATAGAGCGCGTTCATCGGCTCGCGCTGAATCGCGCTCTCGATGGCCTGCACCGCCTGGCGGGTGTAGCCGGGGATGCGCGCCGCCGCGAGCGCGAGATAGTGAAATGCCTTGGCATCCTGCTGATTGTGCTTCGCGGCGAGATCGAAATTCTCGTACGCCGCGCGCCAGTCGTTCTCTTTGTACGCCTTGACGCCCTTCTGGAGATACGCCTTGGCGATCTGCGCGTAATCGATGGTCTTGTCGAGACCACTGGAGATTTCGGAATCGTGCTGTTTGCGGCGCGCCGGGTTGGTCAACACATTGACCGCCTCGGTGAGATTCTGAAACCGCCGCTCCGCGTACACCTTGTCGGTGCCGCGGTAGCGATCCGGGTGATTTTCGCGCGCGAGTTTCCGGAAGCGGTCGCGAATTTCGGCCTCACTGGCCGACCGCTCGACTCCCAGAATCTCGTAGTAATTGACCTTCATTCAGGATTTCTGCTGCTTCGCGAGATAGAACCGCTTGGCCATCTCCCGCACGACGTTCTGGACGCCCTTGTCTTCCTTCAATTGCTTCAAATCTCGTAAGGTTAAACGAGAGACGAATGGCAGGACAACCCCCAGCGGCGCTTTCGGATTCCGAATCAGCGCCACCATGATGTTGTACTTGCTCATCCAGTCGCGGCGCAGCGAGATCAGTCGCAGCACTTCTTCCTCGACGTTGCGCATGCCGGCGATCGCCTCTGCTTCCTGCTCGCTCATGCGCGGATTGCGCATCACCGAGGAACAGATCAGCTTGTTGCGCTCGCGCACCAGCAGCATGCGAATCATGCGATCGCCCTTGAACGCGAGCTGCACTTTTTGCGACACGCTCAGGAATTGCAGGCGCGTCCAGATCGCGCCGTCGTCGTCTGCTTTTTTCTCGAGCTCCGTGAGCGCAACCGTCGATGGCTCGACCGGATCGCCCTGCTCTTCCGCGCGCTCCAGGAGATCGGCGATCTCGTCGAGCGGCGCGTCGATGAGCTCCGGCTCGAGCAGGTCCGCCAGCTCTTCCTGAATGCGCGCCTTCTTGACGAAAAACTCTTCGCGCGTTTCGAGCGCGCGACGGCGCGCGTCGGGAGAGAGCGACGGATTCTCGAGCAGCGCATCGAGAATCGCGGGCGTGCGCAGAATGCGCGCCTGATTGATGACGATGACTTCCTGCACGCGCGCTTCGGCGCGTCGCGCGACATCGAGCACCGCGTCATCGCTGACGCTCGGATTGCGCACGAGCACTTCCTGCACGAGCGGATCATTCGTCACGCGCAGAAGACGCATGAGGTGCACGGGCTCGATCTCGCTGTTGTTCGCGAAATCGAGCAAGGCGCGCGATGGCGTTTCGCCAAGAGACTGGTGCGCGAGAGACGAGATTTCTTCGTTGGGCGACTCCGCGAGATACGCGAGCACGCCGATCAGATCATTCTGTTCGAGCGGCAGAAAGCCGCGCGCGAACGTCGCCAGCACGTTGTGCGGATACGTCCCGCCATCGATCAGCGCGATGATCGCGGATGCTGTGAGCTCGCCGGATGCAGGGGTGTTCATGGGGTCGTGGATGGCGATACTTCGGCGGATGCAGCTTCGTCGCGCAATTCGCGAAGTCGATCGCGATCGAACGTTTTGTTTTTCACGACATCCCCATCGCCGCCCAGCGGCGGAATGGCGACGCCGTTCAGCGTCATCGTCAGGCCGGCGGCATTGCCGATGCGCGTGAAGCGAAACGCGTCCTTCGCTTCGTACGTGCGCTTGTCTCCGGCAATGAGCTCGTCGTGAATGATGCTCTTGCCGTCGGCTTCAAGCTCGACCCACGCATTCTTCGTGACGTCGATGGTGAGCTTCAGCACGGAATCGTCGACAACCGGCGCAGTCACCGGTGCGGGAGCAGCGACTGGCGGCGCCGCGGCCTTCGTCGTCACCGGAACATTCGAGGAGGACTCGAGCTCGAGAAAGTGACTCTTGCGCTGCACGGCCCACCACGCGACGAACGCGAGCAACACCACGAGCACGAACATCGAGATCGCGTTGCGATTCACGCGCGCGTACGGCGCGGGGATGCCGCGCTTCGGCGCCGGTTTCGGAGTGATGTCGCGCGGCGGAACCGCGGCGTACTTCTCGAGCGGCGGCGGTTTTTCAATGCGATCGTCTTTCGCCGCCGCGAAGTTGTAGCGATTGACCATGTCCTCGGCGTTCAGGCCGACGTAGCGCGCGTACTCGCGCACGAAGCCGCGCGTGAACACCGGCGCGGGCAACGTGTGATGGTCGTTGTTCTCGATCGCTTCGAGAAACCGTTTGCTGATCTTCGTGGCGTCGGCAATTTCCTTGAGCGAAATGCCGCGGATCTCGCGCTCGCGCCGCAGTTCCTCTCCGAAGGACTGAAGCTCGGACGATCCTCCCTGTTGCGGCTGCGTTTCCTGGTCAGGCACGGGGTGCCATTCTAGCCGCTACGCGAACGTGCGCAATTGGCAAGCGCGACCTCACGCGTGAACCGCGTTCTTTTCCTGCAATCGCTCGATGCACTTCTTCAAAAACAGCGAGAGATCGGGGTTGGCGTGCAACTGCCGGAGATCGCGTTTCGAGAGATAGCGCAGTTGCGACGCGGCACTGGACCGCGGAGTGCGCGGGTTCAGCACGAGCGCTTTGCGAATGGCGTAGCGATACGACCATTTCGGATCGTTCGCGATCATGCGCAACTGCTCCGGCGTGGCCTTCTCGGACACCGTGAGAATCATCAGATCGTCTTCGCGCAGACGCGGATTCACGAGCAGCGATTCGAAGACACGAGGATGCGGATCGAAGAGAAACGCGCGAATGAGTGTCGTGCCGCAGCGACGTGCCGAGGAGACGCGCTCGCCTAACGACAACTTGTCGATGCGATTTACGAGTTGCGTGTCGATCGCGCGACGCACCGGCGCGGGCACGCGTACATCGACGGAGAGACGCAGCAGATCGAACCAGTAGAGGTAGTGAACGAATTTGACGGCGTGCGCCTGCGGCGTCTGGCGATGCGCGACGAGCCGCAATCGCACGTTGTAGTACGCCGCGAGCCGCTGCGACTGCGCGATCTGCGAAAGCATGCGCGGCGTGACGTACGGATTCTCGAGAATCGCGAGCGCCTCGTCTTCGAGCAACATGGCCACGTCTTCCATGACCTGTTCGAGCCGCTCCGGCTTCGCTTTTCGGAGGTCCTGTATACTCGCGCCGCTGTTCATCGTTCCCGCCGCAAATCGCGGCCGAGCTACTCAACAGCATCGTACCGTGCCGGCATGCCCGCCCGTCGTGAGCGCACCAGCGAAGACGTAGTCCTCACACGCGAACCTTCGCGTGACCCTTCGCGCTGGGCGATGTTGTCGGCGGCGATTCTGGCCATCGCAGGGTTGCTGATCGTGCCTCTGGCATGCGCGCCCGATCTTTACGATCGATTCCGCATCGTCAAAGAATCGATTCTGCGCATCGAAGCGTTCCTCGGGTTGTTCCTGGTGATCGTCGCAATCGCTTGGGGCGCGATGCCGCGTCTGCGCGAGATGTTGCGCGAAGGCGCGGTGTTCGCGATCGCGATCGCCGGAATCGTCTGGGGCATCATCACGACACTCGCCTCGACGCATCGGCTGTTGAGTATCGGCAGCCTTGCGGGGATCGTCGCCGCGATCGTGTTGTTTCTCGTGATCTGGTTCGCCGCTCCGCGTGTGAATCTCTTCGCGATCGACGTCCTCGTCGTTGCGGCCGCAGTCAACGGCGTACTCGTGACGCTGCAAGAGAAGTCGATTTACAACCCGTTCGATTACAACCCGCTGCTGTCCGTTCATCTGGCGTCAACCGCACTGCTCGGCAATCCAAACATCGTCGGCTCATATCTCGCGCTCGTCGCGCTGATCCTCATCGCCGCGGCAACGACGATCCGCGGCTTTCGCCGCGTGTGGTACCTCGCCGGCGCGTGTTGCGCGATTCTCGGCATGTTGATGTCCGACACCGAGACCGCGGTCGTCACTCTTGCTGCCGGCGTGGGATTGCTTGCAATCGGACGCTCGTGGAAGCGCGGCATTGCACTCGGTGTCGCAGTGATCGTGCTGCTCGGAATCGGCGTCGCGTTGCGGATACCGGTGGTCGTCGAATTGGCAGCATTGCCGAAACGCATCTCGCAACATGGTCTCGAAGTCGCGCTGTCAGGCCGCGTCGCACCGTCACTCGTTGCGCTGCGCGAAACGAAAGCGCATCCAATCACGGGCATTGGCCCCGGTACCTACGGCTATCACTTCATGCCGGAGCGGAGTCGTCTCACCGAAGAGTCGAACGGCAGGGTTTCGATGGGCCTGGGGATGAACTTCGGCGAAGTACACAACGATCACCTGCAGATCCTCGCCGAGACAGGCATCCCCGGATATCTCCTCTTCCTCGGCGGCGTTCTCGCGATCGTGCTGGCCGTCTTACGAACGAACGGAACCGGTGATCGCGCGCGGCTCGCGCGCACACTCGCCATTCCGCTCGCCGGCGCGTTCCTCGTGCTCTGTCTCGCGCAGTTCCCGTTGCAAATCGCGGTAACGCGCCATCTCATCCTCACGATGGCGGGACTGATCGTCGGTTGGAGTCGCGCATGAAACTCGTGATGCGCGTGCTCGTCATCGTCGTCGCTGCGATTGTGTGCGCGTGGGCAATTCGTCAGTGGGCGTGGCGCCAGTACTCGTGCGCCGTTGCGATCAATGAGGTGATCGGCATGACGCGCGCGGCTGGCGAACTGCGCGGCGACTACGCGGTCGTGCAACGCGCGGATGCGAATCTCGATCGCTTGCGCACGATCGAACCGCAATGCAGCGCGGACGTCCGGATTTATGCGTTGATGGGCAACAACGAGGAGCTCGCAGGACGAGCGCTAAATGCTGTGCATGCGTACGAAAAAGCATTGACGCTCGATCCGCGTCCCGAGAGTTATGTCGCGATGGGAAACCAGCTCATGCAACTCGGTCGTATCGATGAGGCCGTCGAGTCCTTCGTTGCGGCTGCGCGATTCGCACCGGGTGCTCTCGATGAGGTGACCTCCGAGGAGATTGTGAGGCGTGTTAGGGAGCGCGTGCCGGCAGCGCGTCGTTGATGCGCACGCGAATCGTTATAATCCGCGCCTCTCATACGACCTGCCGGGGCTCGACAAACGCACTTTCTCCCGGCCAATTCGACCGAAGGAGTCACACGTTTGCGAGTTCTCATCACAGGTGGCGCCGGATTCATTGGATCCCATTTATCGGATGTTTATCTGAATCGCGGCGATGAGGTTTTCATCATCGATGACCTCTCCACCGGCAGCATCAACAACATCGAGCACATCAAGCGTCATCCGAAGTTTCAGTACACGATCGACTCGGTGCACAACTATCCCGTCGTCGCGGAGCTCGTCGATCAGTGTGACGTCGTCTTCCATCTCGCCGCGGCTGTCGGCGTGAAGCTCATCGTCGAAAGCCCCGTGCGCACGATCGAGACGAACATTCGCGGCACCGAAGTGCTGCTCAATGCCGCGAACAAGAAAAAGAAGAAAGTCCTCGTCGCGTCGACGTCCGAAGTTTATGGACTGAGCGATCAGGTTCCATTTCGCGAAGATGGAAATCTGGTCATGGGTGCGACGACGAAAGGTCGTTGGAGCTACGCATGCTCGAAAGCGATCGATGAGTTTCTCGC
>JBQCJC010000270.1:0-7345 GCA_051953135.1 Thermoanaerobaculia bacterium
AGAACGAGCTCCGCTCGCAATATCTCCTCGGCTTCTATCCACCCGCGGATGTGAAAGCGGGAGGTCAGTGGCGCGAGATCACGGTGCAGGTCGCAGAAGGAAAAGCGAAAACGATTCGCGGGTATTACCCGTAAATGGAGCGCGGGCATCCTGCCCGCCGGACCGCGGACTTCTTGTCCGCGCGACCTGGCAGGTCGCGGGCCGGCGGGCTGGAAGCCCGCGCTCCGACAAAACTTCGAATCAAGCCAACAAACGTCGCTGTCCACGCCGCGAGCGCGATGTACACGAAAACCTTCGGCAGGATCGTGAGAATCGCAACGTGAGTCACTTGCGCGAGGCGGTACGTGCACACGGTGTACATGCCGAGGGGAAAGACGGCGCCCCAGTAGAGCGGGTTGTAAGTCAGAGGGAAACGTTTGTACACGTGCCGCCACACGCCGAGAATCACGAGCATCGGAATCCACCATGTTGCGGTGGCCCAGAAGAACATCGTGAACCCGAGCAGAAACGGACGGAGATCGGCGAGCAGAGGTGAAGATCCAGTGTCCGCGAGCAACAGCGTTCCCGCGAGCGTCGAGATCGCCATCGCACCCATGTTGATCCAGTACGGCGGCATCAGATCCGAAGGCGCGAACGAGAAGAACGTGTAGCGATAGAAAATCAACGAGATCAGCCAGATGTACAGCATTCCGCCGGCGAGCCAGAACGTCAGACTCACGAACAACAGCAGCTCCGCGTGCGGACTCGATGGTGCGATCAGCGACGCCAGCGTCGACACCGATTGCGTCGCCACCACCGCCACCAGCCACCCGCCGCTGATCCCCTTGTCGAGCGGCGGCTTCGTTTCCTTCACCGTGTACGCCGTGAACACCGCGTACACCAGCACGCCCCACAACACGATCGTCAGATACCAGAGCGGCATCGCGAAATCCGTGTGCTTCGCGACGATCGCCAGCTGCGAGCCGAACACGCTCGTCGCCGCCACCGCCGTGAAGAAACCGACGCCGCGCTGATGATCGAGCAGATCCGCGAACACGGCGCGCGGATAGCGAACGATGCGCATCGCGGTCAACAGCCACAACGCGACGAACGACACCGCGTTGATCCACAGCAGCGCCTTCGGAACGTATGGGATCCCAAGCAACTGCGCGGCGATCGAACAGATGCCCGTCGCCATCACCAGTGCGAAGTACGCCGGATGCAGCGTCTCGATCGCGCTACCGCGAGTGCTCAACGGCGCTCCATTTTGTAGATGTACGATAGCAGCGCCGTGTTGAACGCGAAGCAGACGATGCTCGCGATCGCGGCCGGAATGATCACGCGCTCCTGTCCCGCGAGAAACGCATTCATCGTCGCCGTCAGCAGCCACAGTTGCAGCATCACCATCGTCACGACGATCGCGAGAATGCCGAAGATCATCGTGGTCTTCTGCTTTCGCGAGAACGGCCCTCTCATGCACGCACCTCGCGTCCGATCGCATACAGATCGCCGTCGCGAATCTCGAGCAGGATGCGCTCGAGCGGACGGCGTGGCGGACCGGCGATCGGAACCCCGGTGCGCATCTCGAACGATCCGTTATGACACGGACAAACGAAGCGTCCGTGCGCGGGATCAGGAATGACCGCGCAACTCAGATGCGTGCACTTCTGGTTGTACGCGAAGTACTGCTGATAGCCGGTGCGCACGACGATGCACGTGTCGTGTTTCTCCGGATAGTTGAAGACGAGCGAACCGCCCACCGGAATCGCATCGGCACGCGCGATGAGCCTCACCGGCGGCTCGCCTTTGCGTTTGCGGCGGAAATTCTCGAACACGATCCAGAGCTGTCCGACCACGAACGCGAAGCTCGTCAGCACGAGAAACTTCGTGAAGTCGCGGCGCGCGACGAACTCGTCCTGCGGCCAGTCGATCGGGAAATCGTTCCGCCACTGCGGCTGATCGTGATACGGCCGGCCATCAGGCGGCACCGAGAGTTGATCGGGTGTCGTGCGAGTGGGAGTCGTGTTGTTGATCGTCATGCGTCACACCTCACAGATCGTCGAAGACGGAGTCGAGCATGTCCGTGCGGCCCGCCGGCTCCTCGGACATCGCGGAGAGCACATCGACGTGCTGCACTCCGGTGCCGCGCGGCACCATCATGTTCACCTTCGTGGTGATGGTCTGCTGCCCGAACTGGAACGTGTTGATGGGTTGAGAGCGCGGCCGCAGTTGCTCGATCTCGTCGCGCGTGCCGAAGTAGAGCGCGCCCGATGGACAGACGCTCGCGCACATCGGCTTCAGACCGACGGACGTGCGGTCGTAGCACATGTCGCACTTCATCATCAGCGAGAACTCGGTCTGCATCTTCGGCACACCGAACGGACACGCGATCACGCAGTTGTTGCATGCGATGCAACGCGGCTTGCGCGCCGTCTGCACGACGCCGTCGCCGGTGCGCTTGATCGCGTCCGCGGGACAAACCTCCGCGCACGTCGGTGAGTCGCAGTGCATGCAGACCACCGGCACCGTCTGCACCGAGACCGGACGCTCGACGTACTGCAGATGGATCATCGAGTGGCCGCGATGCGTATCGCACTCGCTGCAGGCCGCGACGCACGACTGGCATCCGATGCAGCGATTCGGATCGAGGAAGAACTCCTGGTTGCCGATGAGCGACATGGCGTCACTTCCCCTCACCTTTCTTCAATCGCACCGCGCACACTTTGTACTCGGGGATTTTCGAAACCGGATCCTGCGCCGCGATCGTGAGTTGATTCGCCGCCTTGCGCCCGGCCCAGTGGTACGGGATAAAGATCGTGTCGGGGCGAATCGTCGTGACGACCTGCGCGCGCAGCGTGATCGTTCCACGCCGCGATTCGACGGTCGTCCAGTCGCCATCGCCGATGCCGTATTTCGCGGCGAGCCGAGGATGAATCTCGATGCGCGGCTCGGGATACTGGTCAACGAGTGGACCGATGCGCCGCGTCTGCGTTCCCGAAAGGAACTGACTCACGACTCGGCCGGTCGTGAGGATGATCGGATACTCCTCGTCGACATCTTCCGCGGGCGGCCGGTACGCCGGAACATTGAAACGTGCCTTGCCGTCGGGGAAGTAAAACGGACCCGCGCCTTTCGCCACCGAGTTCCACGATCCAGGCTCGAATAACCGCGGCGTGCCGGGATGATCTTCACTCGGACACGGCCAGAACACACCGTTCTGCGCATCGATCTTCTCGTACGTGATGCCGTAGTAATCGGCGACGCCGCCTTTCGATGCGAGTCGCAGCTCGTCGAAGATTGCGCGCGGGCTGTCGAACGTGAATCCGTGCGGCCGATTCAGCGCCTGCGCGATGTCCTGAATCACGACCCAGTCCTGCTTCGCATCGCCCGGAGGATCGACGGCTTTGTTGATCTTGATGACGCGTCCTTCGACCTGACAGACGACGCCTTCGTCTTCTTCGTGCAGCGAACCGGGAAGCACGATGTCCGCGTGCTGCGCGGTCTCGCTGAGGAAGAAATCGATCACCGCGAAGAACTCGAGCTTCTCGAGCGCACGCGTGACGAACGCGTTGTCGGGCAGCGAGATCTTCGGATTGAAGCAGATCGAGACGAGGCCTTTGATCTCGCCCGCATCGATCTTGCGCATCATCTCGTAGCAATCGACGCCCGCTTCCGGCAGCTCTTCCGGCTTCACACCCCACACGCCCGCGACGTACTCGCGATGCGCGGGATTCGAGATGTCGCGCCACCCAGGCAACTGATCGCACTTCTGCCCGTGCTCGCGTCCACCTTGTCCGTTGCCTTGTCCGACGACGGTTCCGTACGCGCAGAACGGTTTGCCGATGCGCCCCGACGCGAGAACGATGTTGATGGCGGAGAGACAATTCTCGACGCCGTGCGAGTGATGCTCGATGCCGCGCGCGTGCATCAGGAAGCTCGTCTTCGCCTGTCCCCACAGCTCCGCGGCGGCGCGAATCGATTTCTCCGCGATGCCCGTGACTTCGGCGGTGCGATGCGGTGTCCACTGCTGCACGTGCTCCGCGACCGCATCGAAGCCGACGGTGTTCTGCTCGATGAAGTCATGATCGATCCAGTCGTTCTCGATCATCAAATGCAGGATGCCGTTGAACAGCGCGACGTCGCGGCCGGGCTTCACCGGCAGGAAGATGTCGGCGGTGCGCGCGATCGGCGTGATGCGCGGATCGACGACGATCAACTTCCCGCCGTTCTCGCGCGCCTGCCACACGTAGTTCGTCGTGATCGGTGAGCACTCCGCGGTGTTCGATCCCGCGATCAGCACGACCTCCGCGTTGAGAATGTCTTCCCACGGATTCGCGCTGCGATCGACACCGAACGCTTTCTTGTTCGCCGCGCCGGCCGACACCATGCAGAGGCGGCCGTTGTAGTCGATGTACTTCGTCTTCAGACAAACGCGGGCGAACTTGCCCATCAGATACGCTTTTTCCGAAGTGAGGCTCGCGCCCGAAAGCACGCCGACCGCATTCGGACCGTACTGCGACTGAATGCGATCGATCTCCGAGGCGACGCGCGCGATCGCGGCGTCGTACGCCATCGGAGCGAATCCGTTCTCGTTCGACGGATCGCGTTGCAGCGCGGTCGTGAGCCGGTCGGGATGTCCGCCTTGCAGATAGCGCTTCACGCCCTTCGGACAGAGCATGCCTTTGTTGAACGGAAAGTCGTACCGCGGCTCGAAGCCGATGACGAGGTTGTCTTTGACTTTGAGATTGATGCCGCACTGCTGGCCGCAGAAGCAGCAATGCGTCGGTACGAGCTTGTCCGGCTCCGCGCCGGTGTCGACGCTCGGGCCGGTCATGCGATTGAGATGCGGCCCCCATGCGTTGACGAGGACGTCCTGCTCTTTCGGAAGCGTTGCCATTAATCGATCCTCACCTCTGCGTGCGTTCCCGGACTGCCCACGCGTCCCCAGATCTGCCCTTGCGCGATGCCGAGCATCGAGCGGCGGCAGGCCGGGCAGATGCGCTGGTAGTGCTCGACGCCGGGCGCATCGGTCTCGTAGCGATAGCCGAGCTCGCGCTCGACTTCGATCAGGTCATTCACCTGCAGCAGCGGCGCGTACTCCTGTCCGCAACGACGGCATGCCGCCATTCCCTCACTCGCCGCCACATCTTTGTAGAAGCTCACGCCGAGCTGCGCGGGACGCTGAAAGATGTGAAAGAACTTTCCGAACGGCAGATAAAGCAGCGTGAAGATGACGGTGATCGCGTGCAGCAGCGCGAGGAAGTCGTAGCCGTAGCCCTGCATCCACGTGTAGCTCGCGGTGAGCAGCAGGCCGGTGATGCTGATCGCGAAGAGCAGGATGAGCGGAAGAAAGTCTTCCGCGAATCGCTGCAGCGCGGCGGCGCCGTGATCGCGCATGCGCCGGCGCATCGCGAGCATCACCCCGGCGATGACCATGAACGACGCCCACACCAGTCCGTGAAAAATCAGGAACGCGACGAACGAGTGCACGGCGAACGACGTCGTTGCGAATCCGAAGACGAACGTGCGATACGACTCGACGTCGTTCGGCAGCGTCTCGAAATGAATCCAGCCGAAGACGAGCGGGAACGTGATCGCGAACGCGAGGATGCAGCCCCACATGATCAGAAAGTGCGTGAGGCCGCGCGACTGGGCGCGCTTGAAGATGAATCGATTCAGCGCGAAGTCCGTCGTGACGCGCGTGAACCAGTGCCGCACATTCGTGACGATGTACTTGCGGCTGAAGAACACCTGCCATCCGCGATTCCAGTAGCGCCGCGTGGGCGGACGCTGGAGCCACATCGCGTAGCGATACGTGATCGCAAAGGTCGCGAAGAGCACCGCGAAGGTGTAGCCGACGAGTGCGGCGTCAAAGTGCTGGAGGTTGCGCGAGCCGACCACGATCAGCACGGCGAGGATCGCGGTGAAGAGCGTTCCCCAGGCCGCACCAACCCATCGCTCGCGTCCGACGCGCCTTAACGTTCCCATACGTCTCCTTCCGCTCGGAGCCTAGCGAAGGACCGCACACAGGAGCATGACAAAAATCATGGCGCGCGCAGAATCGTCGTGAACCGAGCCGCGGTTTTGCGCCAGCACGGACTGTACCCGTTGTCGCCGGATCGCGCGACAATCGGTTCATGCGATTCGCATGGATTCTTGCTGCGCTGGCGGCAGTGACCACGCCGCCAGACCTGCGTGTCACCGTCACACCGTCTTCGTCCGATACCGGCACGATGCATTACTCCGAGCGCATGACGCTCAGCATCGGCGATGCGAAGCCGCTCGTGATCGAGCGCGAGCTCACGCCGATTCCCGGTCCGCACTTCCCCACCAGCAACAACCGTTTCCTTCTCCTCGGCTGGTCGTCCACCGGCGCAGGCATGGAGTCGCTGCACGCGATGATCGTGCGCGACGACAAGCAGCAGGTCGTGATGGATCAGGAGCTCATCGTCACGACCGATCGTCCATCCGCTGTGTTGCTCGTGCGTCGCAGCGCGAGCGGCATTCGCGTCGGCGTGCCGGAGCCCTCACGCGAGTTCGTGCACAACGCGGAAGACTGGTCGCTGTCGATGAAGTGTGGAACGCTCGATCTCGAGCAAATGCGCGCGCTGAAATTCGAAGACGTGCGCGCTGAAACGAATGACGTGATCTACGCGCCGCCGTTCCACCAGGCGCCCTCGCCGAAACGCGTCGCCTGGATCAATTTGGAGTGCGGCGGCGCAAGCCGCCGCTTTCAATAGCAGGCAAACGGAGCGCGCTCCGTTAATTTTGCGCTTTCCGCTCGGACGCCAGTCGCTCGCGCTCCGCTGCTTTCTCCGCGCGGCGCTTGTTCGCTTCATCCTTCAACCGTTTCGCGATCGCGGTGCCGGTCTCCGTCGTCGCCAGTCCGCCTTCCGCGGTCTCGCGCAATCCGCGCGGCAACGCGCGGCCGATGCGCACCATCGCCTCGACGATCTCATCCATCGGAATGACGGAATCGACACCCGCGAGTGCGAGCTGCGCGGCCGTGAGTCCGTGCACCGCGAAGAGCGCGTTGCGTTTCACGCAAGGAACTTCGACGAGTCCGCCCACCGGATCGCACACGAGTCCCAGCGTGTTCTTCAACGCCAGCGCCGCCGCGTGAATCGCCTGATGCGTGCTTCCGCCCATCATGTACGCCACGCCCGCGGCACCCATCGCGGACGCCACGCCGACTTCGTTCTGACATCCGCCCGCGGCGCCGCTGATGTTCGCGGAAAGCGCGATGATCGAGCCAATGCCGCCCGCGACCACGAGCGCACGCACGGTGGTTTCGGGATCGATGTTTCGTTCCTCTTCGAGCGCGAGCAGCATGCCCGGCACGACACCGCCGGCGCCTGCAGTCGGC
>JBQCJC010000271.1:0-3516 GCA_051953135.1 Thermoanaerobaculia bacterium
AACACGATGCCGAGGCGCTTCATCAGATCTCGATCGGCGGGAGTGATTGAACGGGCAACCGACACTGGGGAAGGATTGTATCCGGCGCCGCGCGTGTCATCCCGAGCGGAGCGCAAAGCGCGGAGTCGAGGGATCCGTTGCCAAAGGAGCGGTCGTCGTGCATCGGAAGCGGGTCCCTCGACTTCGCGCTGCGCGCTCCGCTCGGGATGACGGGCTTTGTGCAATGATCCTCACGCAAATGCGCAGCCTCATCGTCATCCCCGCGCGCTGGGCCTCGACTCGATTCCCCGGCAAGCCACTCGCGCCCATCGCCGGCGTTTCGCTGATTCAACGCGTCTACGAACGCGCGATGAAATCGGCGAAAGCCACATCCATCTATGTCGCCACCGATGACGAGCGCATCCTCGGCCACGTCGCCGAGTTCGGAGGCAAAGTCGTACGACCTGACGGAGATTTCGCAACCGGCACGGATCGCATCGCGGCCGCACTGCCGATCGTCGAAGCGATCGAGCGCGAACCATTCGACATCATCGTCAACGTGCAGGGCGATGAGCCGCTCATCGACATCTCGTCCGTCGATGCGTTGATCGACAAACTCGAGACCAGTCCCGTCGGCATCGCCACACTCGCCTGCCCGCTCGAAACCGACGACGAGTTTCATGCGCGCGACGTCGTGAAAGTCGTGACCGATGTCGTCGGCAACGCGATTTATTTTTCACGCGCCGCAATCGGCTCGCGGGAAATCGCACTGCGTCACATCGGTGTTTATGCGTACCGTCGTGCCGCGCTGGAGCGCTTCGTTGCGCTCGAGCAATCGTCGCTGGAGCGAGCGGAATCACTCGAACAGTTGCGAGCAGTTCAGCACGGCTTTAGAATTGCCGTGTCGAAAACAGCCAAGCCGCATCTCGGAGTCGATCGACCTGAAGATGTGGCGCGCGTCGAGAGTGAACTTGCGAAACTGCATGCGTGATCGAGGAGAAAATCGTTGAGCCGTTTGGCTCACATCACTCGACCCACCGCCTTCGCACCCGAACTCTCTCCTCTCTCCAACAACCCCAACCGTTCTGCATCCGCCCGCGATGCGTGTGTCTTCGCGCAAACGCGACCTCGTGTCGCGCGGCATTCCTTTAGCAACCTTCAACGATCCGCAACCTAGGAGGCGTCTCATGAGCACGAAGTACATCTTCATTACCGGTGGTGTTGTTTCTGGTCTCGGCAAAGGCATCGCCGCGGCGTCCATCGGAGCATTGCTCGAGGCGCGCGGCTTCAAAGTCACGCTGCAGAAGTTCGATCCGTACATCAACGTCGACCCCGGAACGATGTCGCCGTTCCAGCACGGCGAAGTGTTCGTCACAGACGACGGCGCCGAGACCGATCTCGACATGGGCCACTACGAGCGCTTCACGTCGATGCGCGGCTCGCGTCGCAACAACTACACGACGGGCCGCATCTATCTCCGCGTCATCGAGAAGGAACACCGCGGCGATTACCTCGGCAAAACGGTTCAGGTGATTCCGCACATCACCGACGAGATCAAGAAGTGCATCAAGGACGTCTCCGAAGGCGTCGACGTCGTGATCGTCGAGATCGGCGGCACGGTGGGCGACATCGAGTCGCTGCCATTCCTCGAAGCGATTCGTCAGTTCCGGCAGGAGGCCGGCCGCGGGAACGCGATCAACGTGCACGTCACGCTCGTGCCGTTCATCAAAGCGTCGGAAGAGTTGAAGACGAAGCCGACGCAGCACTCAGTGCAAAAGCTGCGCGAGATCGGCATTCAGCCGGACATTCTGTTGTGCCGCACCGAACGCACGATCCCCGAGGAGATGAAGAAAAAGATCGGACTCTTCTGCAATGTCGAAGAGGAATCGGTCATCCCGGCGTACGACGTCGAGTACATCTACCAGGTCCCGCTCGCGTTCTCGCGCGAAGGACTCGACGAGATCCTGCTCGACAAACTTCATCTGCCGCACGAGGAGATCGGCGCGCTCACGAAGTGGGAAGAGATCGTGCGCAAGATGCGCCATCCGGAAGATGAAGTGCGCATCGGATTCGTCGGCAAGTACGTCGAGTTCGGCGATTCGTACAAATCGCTCAACGAAGCGCTCGTGCACGGCGGCATCGCGAACAACCTGAAAGTGCGCATCGTGTACATCGATTCCGAAACGCTCGAGGAAGAGGGCTACCACGGCGAGCTCGCGAACGTCGACGGCATTCTCGTCGGACCTGGTTTCGGCTCGCGCGGCGTGGAAGGAAAGTTGCGCGCGATTCGCTTCGCACGCGAGAAGCGCATCCCCTTCTTCGGCATCTGCCTCGGCATGCAATGCGCGACGATCGAGTTCGCGCGCAACGTCGCGGGCATGGTCGGCGCAAACTCGACGGAGTTCGATGACGAGTCGCCGTACAAAGTCATCTACAAGCTGCGCGATCTCATCGGCGTCGACGCGTTAGGCGGCACGATGCGTCTCGGCAAGTATCCATGCAATCTGAAGGAAGGCTCGCTCGCGCGTCAGGCTTACGGCGCTGACTTCATCGAAGAGCGCCATCGCCATCGCTACGAAGCGAATCCCGAGTTCATCCCGCAGCTGGAAGAGCGCGGCTTTCACGTGACCGGCTTGTCGCCGGACGGCAAGTTCGTCGAGATCATCGAGCTCGCCGATCATCCGTGGTTCCTCGGCTGCCAGTTCCATCCCGAGTACAAATCGCGTCCGACGGCGCCGCATCCGCTGTTCCGTTCGTTCGTCGCCGCGGCGCGCGAGTTCCGGAATCACAACAAGACCACGATCGCGATGCAGCAGCCGCAGGAAGAGCTCGCGTAAGAAAAACTCACGCGAGCAAACACGCTTCGCCGAAATCGAGTCGCGGCAATCGCGGGTGAATCTTCTCGCGATTGCCGTAGCCGAGATTGATGAGGAAGTTCGAGCGGACGTGGCCCTTCGGGAAGAACTCCTGCTCGCAACCATCGCACTCCTCACCTGCCGCGAAGAAGATCTCGTCGAGCTTCGCGTTGTCGAAGCCGGACATCGGACCCGCATCGAGACCTAACGCGCGTGCGCCGAGGAGAAGATACGCGCCTTGCAACGTCGAATTGCGGCGCGCCGTGGTTTCGACGAGTTGCGGATTCGTCGCGTAGAGATTGCGCATGCCGGGGTTGTGCGGAAAGAGCTTCGGCATTTTCTCGTAGAACAGCAGGTCGTACGCGACGATCACGACGACAGCGGCGGTCATGCTCTTCTCGACGTTCGCCGGTGCGAGCGCGGGGCGCAATCGCTCCTTCCCTTCCGTCGTGCGAATGAACACGAAGCGCGCAGGATTCGAGTTCGCGGCAGTCGGTCCGAATTTGATCGTGTCATACAGCTTGTGCAACACGTCATCGGAGATTGGTTTGTCGAGCCACGAGTAGTGTGTGCGCGCTTCGCGAAAGAGTGTGTCGAGGGCGGCATCATCCAGCATGGCGCGAGATTGTGCATCACGCGTACCGGTGGAGCGGAGCGCCGGCGACCCGCCGGCTGAGCAGGG
>JBQCJC010000272.1:0-3061 GCA_051953135.1 Thermoanaerobaculia bacterium
ACATCGTTTATCCTTCCCGCCCGTGAGCTCGCTTCCGTGGCGGCATATCGCGATCGAGGGTCCGATCGGGGTGGGAAAAACGTCCCTAACGAACCTGCTCGCGAAGCGTTTTCGTGGGACGAAAGTCTTGTCCGACGTCGAGAATCCGTTTCTCGATGACTTCTACAAAGACAAACGCGGCGCGGCGTTTCGCACCGAGTTGTACTTTCTGCTCTCGCGTTTCGATCAGCAGCGACAGGTCTCGCAGCGCGATCTCTTCACCGAGCTGATCCTCGCCGATTACACCTTCGCGAAGTCGAAGATCTTCGCGTATCTCACGCTCGATGATTCCGAGCTCATGATCTACAACCGGATGTACGATCTGTTACATGAACAGGTCCCGCAGCCGGATCTGGTGATTTACCTGCAGGGAAGTCTTGATACACTCTCGAAGCGCATTAAAAAGCGCGGGCGTGCTTACGAGAAAGCAATTTCGTCATCGTATTTGCAAGAGCTCAGCGAGGCGTACTCTCACTACTTTTACCGGTACGACGAGACGCCACTGCTGGTCGTCAACACGAACGAGATCGATTTCGTAAACACACCTGAGCATTTCGAACAGCTCGTGGAGCAGATTCGAAATGCTCAAAAGGGCACCCAGTACTACGTACCGCTTGGATCCTGAGTCGACGGACCGAGACGAGACCGTAGGAAGTGATGGCGCGTTGAGCCGGCGCTCAACGGTCAGCGCTCGCCTCCGTTCCGCTCGGCATGAGGTAGCACGGAGGAAGTGATGAGCAACAGCCCGAATCCCCAACGCAAAAAAGTCACGGTTCCCGCCGTTCGCGCGATGAAAGGAAAGTCGCGCATCGGCATGCTCACGGCGTACGACTATCCGAGTGCGAAGGTCGCGGATGCAGCCGGCGCGGACGTGATTCTCGTCGGCGATTCTCTCGCCATGGTCGTCCTCGGGCTTCCCGACACGCTCAGCGTGACCGTCGACGACATGCTCCATCACACGAAGGCGGTCGTGCGCGGCACGAAGAGCGCGCTCATCGTCGCGGACATGCCGTACCTCTCGTATCACGTCTCGATCGATGAGAGCGTTCGCAACGCGGGCCGCTTCATGCAGGCCGGCGCAAACGCGGTGAAGGTCGAAGGCGCGAAGGTGTCGCGCATCAAAACGATCGAGGCGATTCTCGACGCGGAGATTCCGGTGATGGGCCACATCGGTCTCACGCCGCAATCCGTCAACGCGATGGGCGGGTTCAAACTGCAAGGCAAGAACGCGGACGACGCACGTCGTCTCATCGACGAAGCAGTCGCGCTCGAGCGCGCCGGATGTTTCTCGCTGGTGCTCGAATGCGTTCCATCCGAGCTCGCGCAGATCATCACCGAGCAGGTCACGATTCCGACGATCGGCATTGGCGCGGGTCCGTCCTGCGACGGGCAGGTGCTCGTCTTCCACGACGTCCTCGGTATCTACGACGGTCACACGCCCAAGTTCGTGCGCCAGTACGCGCACATCGCGGACGACATGCAGCACGCGCTCGAAGGCTATCTCGCGGATGTTCGCGGCGGTCAGTTCCCCGACGAGCTCAAAGAATCGTTCCACATGGCGTCGGACGAAGAGCTGAAGCGTTTGTACGCGACGCGCGATGACGGTGGTGTCGTCGTCGAAATGCCGCGCTGAAATGCCGCGCTGAGCTCATGCTGATTACCAACACGATCGCCGAACCGCGCGACGGGTTTCGGGTCGCGCGTGCGAGCGGAGCCACGATCGGCTTCGTTCCCACGATGGGCTTCCTGCACGAAGGCCACATCTCACTCATCGAAGTTGCACGCGATGCCGGTGCGACATTCATCGTCGTCTCGATCTTCGTGAATCCGAAGCAATTCGGTCCGAACGAAGACTTCTCGCGTTATCCGCGTGACGAAGCGCGCGACGGTGAGTTGCTGCGCACTGCCGGTGTCGATGTGTTGTTCCTGCCGCCGGTCGAGGTGATGTATCCCGAAGGCGCGACGACGGTCGTCGATGTGCACGGCGTCGCGGGTCCGCTCGAAGGCGAGCGTCGTCCCGGACACTTCGCGGGAGTCGCGACGGTGGTCGCGAAACTCTTCAACATCGTGCAGCCCGACATCGCCGCATTCGGTCGTAAAGACGCGCAGCAGTGCGCGGTGATCGAGCGCATGGTGCGCGATCTCGACATCCCGCTGCAGCTCGTGTTCGGCGAAACCGTTCGCGAGCAGGACGGACTCGCGAAGTCATCACGCAACTCCTACCTATCACTCGACGATCGTGCGAAAGCGCCGGTGTTGCATCGCGCGTTGCAAGCGGGAGTCGATGCGATCGCGCGCGGTGAGCACGACGTCGCGCGAATCGAGTCTTCGATGCGCAACGTCGTTGCGAGCGAGGAAGGCGTTGCTGTCGATTACCTCGCGGTCGTCGATCCGCTCACGTTCGAAGCGCCGCGGGACTTTGCACGCGATGTGCTCCTTGCCGGTGCCGTGAAGATCGGTAAAACGCGATTGATCGATAACATCCGGATTCTCCTCGCATGATGCGCCGCCTCGTGCGCGCGGTGATTCGCAACGCAACCGTGACCAGCGGTGATGTGCTCAACCTGCGCATCGATCCCGTGCTGCTTCGTGCCGCGAACATTCTGCCGCTCGAAGAAGTCGAGATCGTGAATCACGCGACTGGCGAGCGCGTGGTGACGTTCGTCGAAGCAGGTGCGAGTGGCGAGGTCCATGCGCCGCGCATGCGCAACGGCGATGTGGTGAGCGTCGTGTCGTACGGCCTGCTGCACGACGGACAGACGCTCAACCACAAGGCCGCGCTCGTGACGGTGGATGCTACGAACGTAGCAGTTGTGGTGGAGGAGACGTAGCGCGCTCGCGACAGGTCCCTCGACTACGCTTCGCTTCGCTCGGGACAGGTCCCTCGACTACGCTTCGCTCCGCTCGGGATGACACGCGCGGCCGCGGCGGCCATAGCCACGCTGCAGCCGCACGTGATGTCTGCGCAGCAATCAGCGGTCCCGGCCGTGCCGGACGAAGTCGATGAAGCCGCGATCCGGAT
>JBQCJC010000273.1:0-8709 GCA_051953135.1 Thermoanaerobaculia bacterium
GTGTGGCACGGCCGCGTGCCGGTCGCGAAAGCGGATGAATACACGACGTATCTCGAAGATGCGGGCGTGAAGAAGATCCTCGCGATCGAAGGCAATTGCGGCGCGGAGATGCTGAAGCGCATCGATGGTGACGTCGCGGAGTTCTACGTCATCTCGTACTGGCCTTCGCGCGATGCGATCCGCGCGTTTGTCGGCGAGGACATCGAGAAGACGCATCACCTTCCACGCGATGCCGAGTTCCTTCTCGAACTGGAAGAACGCGTGAAGCACTTCGACCTGCAGTCGAGCGACGTACATCGCTGCAAGTGAATGTGACGCGTTTGCGTCTACGCCGCCGCGATCACTTCGCGCATCACGTCCAGCAAATTCGCCACTTCGTACGGCTTCAACAAAAATCCGACATGCGGCCGGCCTAACAAGCCTTCGATCTTCGAACGATCCGCGTGTCCGGTCGAGAAGATCACGGGCAGCGTCGGGTGTTGTCGCGCGATGATCTCGAACAGCGCGGTGCCGTCCATGTCGGGGAGACCGACGTCGAGAATCACGAGATCGGGGATGTCGAAGCGCAACGCGGTGAGCGCGGCTTCGGCGCTGTTCGCGGTCGTCACGGTCACGCCTTCGAGCTCGAGCAGAATCGAGATGCCCGAGGCGACGCTCGGATCGTCTTCGATGAGCAATACGCGCTTCGCGGCTGCGACGCGTTCCGGTGCGGGCATCGTTTCCATCGCGGTCAATGCGGACTCCGTGAGCGGCAGGAAGATGTGGAACGTGGTGCCGACGTCGACAGTGCTTTCGACGAACATGTCGCCGCCGTGCCGCTGCACGACTTGCAACGCAACCGGGATGCCGAGTCCCGTGCCGGTTCGCTTCGTCGTGAAGAGCGGTTCGAAGATGTGGCGCAGGACTTCGTCCGGCATGCCGGAGCCGGTGTCCTGCACGATGAAGTGCGCGTAACGCTCGGGATTGAGCAGCACGCCGAACGGTAGTTTCGTGCCGGGCTTCTCACGCTGCACGCGAATCGTGAGCATGCCGCCCGCCGGCATCGCATCGCGCGCGTTGAGCACGAGATTCGTGAAGATCTGCTGCAGTTGATTCGGATCGCCGTCGATCACGAGTGGCGAGTCGGCGACATGCGTTTCGACGCTGCACGACGGCGTGAGCAGCGAGCGCGCTTCGAGCGCGATGTTTTGCAGCCACGGCTGCACTTCGAGTGCGACGCGCGCGGGCTCGGCGGGTTGCGTGAATCGCAGGATGTCCTCCGTGACGCGCTTGCCGCGCTTCACCGCACGGGCGATGTGATCGAGCGAAGACTCGACGTTGCGTCCGCGGCGCAGCACTTCGATGAACGGCGAGATGCCCATCAGCACGTTGTTGAATTCGTGCGCGACGGTCGCGGCGAGACGTCCCAGCGAGGAGATGCGATTCGCCTGTTCGAGTTTCGCTTCGAGCATGAGCCGCTCGCTGATGTCGGTAAATCCGATGACCACTCCGACGCGATTGCCCTGATCGACGATCGGCGCGGCGGAGTATTGAACCGGGAATGCGCTGCCATCGGTGCGCAGGAATTCATCGGTTGCCGACGGATGCGTCTCACCGGTTCGTGCGGCTTCGCGAATCGGCGACTCGGGATTGCGCTGGCGCATCAAGCCGTACATGTCCTGACCGATGATGTCGTGCGGCGAAGTGCGCAACATGCGTGCGGCGGCGGCGTTGCACAGGACGCAACGCCCTTCGAGGTCGGTCGTGATGATGCCCTCGGCCGCGGAGTCGAGCAGCAGTTGCAGATTGCGCGTCAGCTCGCGGCGTTCGAGCTCCGCGCGTCGCGTGGCCGTGATGTCGCGTGCGAAGCCGTACACGGTGACCACTTCGTGCTGGTCTTTCGCGATGAGCGAGACCTCGACGAGGATCGGTCCGCGCTTGCAGTCGAGCGTGATCTCCGTGAGAACTGCTTCGCGCGTTTCGATCGCCGCACGCAGCTCTGCCGCGGCGAAATCGCGATCGTCAGCTTGCACGAGCTCGAGCCACGAGCGTCCGAGCCAGTCTTCGACGGGATAACCGGTCACCCAGTCGAATGCGGCGTTGAGAGATGTGAAGACGCCGTCGGCATCGAGCGAGAAGATGACTTCGGACGCGCCTTCGACCACCGCGCGATACCGTTCCTCGGACGCCACCAACTCTCGTTGTCCACGCTCGCGCTCCAGCGCCTCGGCCAGAATATTCGCGAGCGACTCGATGAACTGCACATCCGATTCGCCGAAACGATTTGCGTCTCGTGCAAACGCCGAAAGGACGCCGAATGTCGACGCCGCGCTCGCAATCGGCACGAACAGCGCTGCGCGCACGCCGAACGGAGCAAGCTTCGGCGCGTCGATGAGCACTCGCGTCGTGCCCAGCTCGTGCTCCGCAATTTGCAGCGCGACCTCGACGAGTTGCTGGTCTTCGACTTTGCACGTGCCCGCCGCGTGATGCAGCGCGTCGTTGCGATACTCGAACACGAGCGCGTGCAAGATGCCGAGTCGCGTTGCCGCGAGCTCACACGCGAGTGCGAGTGTGTTCGCATCGACGGAACGCAGAGCGACTTTGCTCAACTCCGCGATCGCGCCCTGCTGCTGCGCACGACGTCGTAGCTCGCGCTCCGCGGTACGCGCCTCGGTCACGTCCTGCAGCACGCCGATGACCTTCACCGGCTTTCCGCTCGTGTCGCGAATCGTTTGTCCGCGGCCGTGCAGAATGCGTACGCCGGCGTTCGGCACGATGATGCGGTGATCGCCGGAGAACGTGTCGAGCGTCGCGAGAAAATCGCCGCGACGTTGCTGCACGAGCTCGATGTCGTCGGGATGGATTTGCCGATCGACGAGCTCCATATCGACTTCGCTTCGCGGCTCCATGCCGTAAATCCGAAACATTTCGTCGGACCACGTGCGTCGTCCCGTCGTGAGGTCGTATTCGTAGCTGCCGACATGCGCGATCGCCTGCGCCGCCGCGAGCTGCTGACGGCTCGAGCGCAACTCTTCTTCCGCGCGACGACGTTCGGTGATGTCCTGAACCACAGAGACAACACCCGCGAATTTGCCGGCGTCATCGAACAGCGGAGCGTTGATCACATACGCGGGAAACAGCGTCCCGTCGTGACGGCGATGAATCATCTCGCCGGACCACGACTCGCCGCGCCGCAGCGCAGCAACCGCTTCTTCGGTTGAACGATCGTCGCGCAACCACGCGGCGATCTCGAGCAGCGATTGTCCGAGCATTTCGCGCGCTTCGCGCAGGTAGAGCATTTCCGCGAAGCGATTCCAGTACACGATGCGGCCTTCGAGATCCGTCGCCACGACGCCTTGCTCGACGGAGTCCAGCAAGTGCGCCTGCATGACGAGACGTTCCTGCGTCGCTTTGCGCGTCGTCACATCTTCGATGAGCCACACGATCTGTTCGACGTCGCCGGCATCGGAGGCGATCGGCGCGAGCGTGATGCGCGTCCACACCATCGAGCCATCGCTGCGAACCGCGCGGCAATCGAACTGCGTGCGCTCGCCCTGAATCTTCGCGGGCTCATCATCCGGATGCTGGAATTCGTGAAAGAGGCGGCCCACCACGAGATCGCGCGTCGTGCCGAAGATTTCGGCGAGTCGCTCGTTGACGCTGACGAAGAGACCGTTGCTGGTCGAGATGCCGATGCCGAGGGGCGCTTTCTCGAAGACGCGGCGATAGCGTTCCTCCGAACGTCGCAACGCATCGAACAGCGAACGGCGTTCGGTGCGCAGTTGCACGTCGCGAATCTCGCGTTGCAATGACGGGCCGAGACGCGCGAGGCGATCTTTCCAGACGTAATCGTTCGCGCCGGAGCGAATGAGATCGACCGCGGACTCTTCGCCGATCATTCCGGACACGACGATGAACGGCAGATCGCTGCTGTGCTCGCGCACGATCTCGAGCGCCTGCTCGACGCCGAAAAATGGGATGTGGTAATCCGACAGCACCGCCGACCACGTCTCTTCCTGCAGCGCGCGCAGCAGATCCTCGCGCGTGTCGACGCGGCGATGCTCGAACTCGAATCCGAAGCGGCGGAGATGCGCCGCAATCAATTCGGCATCGTCAGGGCTGTCTTCGATGAACAGGAGCTTCATGCGGACCCGAGCGAGAACGCGAACGTCGCGCCTTCGCCGGGTACCGCTTCGGCCAGGATGATGCCGCCATGACGGTGCACGATGCGGTGCACGATGGCCAGGCCGATGCCGTTTCCTTCGAACTCGGACGCACGGTGCAATCGATGGAATGGCGTGAACAACTTCGATGCGAACTCGGGATTGAAGCCCACGCCGTTGTCGGTGATGGCGAAGAGTGAGCGGCCGTCGCGCACGACGCGGTGGATACGAATCTCGGCACGTTCGCGCGTGGCGGAGAACTTCACCGCGTTGCCGAGGAGATTCTCGAAGACGATGCGGAGCAGGCGAGGATCGGCCTGCGCGACGAGATCCGGCTCGATGACGATGTCGATGGCGCGCTCCCGATGCCGGTCGAGGATCTCGTTCGCAACGACGCGCGCGCAAGCGCCGACATCGACGGTTCGACGCTGCAACGCTTCGCGCGACGTCCTCGACAGCGTGAGGAGATCGTCGATGAGTGCAGTCATGCGTTCCGTTGCATGCACGATGCGTTCGAGGTAATGCTGGCCGCGTTCGTCGAGCGCGCTTTTGTAATCGAGCAATAGCTCGTTCGTGAATCCGCCGATCGCGCGCAACGGCGCACGCAGATCGTGCGACACGGAGTACGTGAACGTCTCGAGCTCCTGATTCGCCTTCGCGAGACGCTCGGCGAGATCCTCGATCGTGTCGGCGCCGCCTGCCGCACTCACACGCGCGCGCAACGTGTCATGCGCGCGCTGCAATGCACGATGCGCCGCGGCGTTTTCTTCGTACACGCGACGCATCTCGTTCTCGGCGGCGACGCGCGAGGTGATGTCGGTGATGGTGCCGATCACGCCGCTGAATCTGCGGCTTGCGCTGTACAGCGTGGTTGTCGTCGCGAGTACCGCGATCTCGCGGCCGTTCGGACGCGTGAAGCGAAGCTCGCGTTGTGCGCGACGCAGCACTCCGGAGCGACGCGAGCGCATGCTGTCGTTGACGAGCTCGCGATCGGAATCGGCGAGGAATGATGGTCCGTCGTGTCCAATCAAATCCTCGGGTTTGCGCGCGAGCATCTCCGCAAACCGATCGTTCACGAAGGTCAGCCGGCCATGCGAGTCGGCGATGAAGATGCCGTCGCTCGAGTTCTCGAGGATCGTGCGGTAACGCTCCTCATTCGCACGCACGCGCAGATCCGCGACGACGAGCAACGCCGCGAGGAAGCACGACACGAGGAACGTGAAGAGCGCGATGCCCATGCGTAGCGAGAGTCGATGGTTTTCGATCAAAAGCACGCACGCCGCACCCGCGATCAAGGTGGCGACGAACGTCGCGCCAACTCCCGCGATCGAGAGCAATGGCCAACGTCCGGCGCGCGTCGGAACGGGCCCGTCGAGAAAAGCCTGCATTGCGGTCATTTCGATGCTGAAGTATTACAAAAAATCTACCGAAAGCAGGATAAGAGTAAGGATGGAAGGCGAGCAATCAGACAAAAAGTAGGACGAAGTAGGACGATTCTGACAGCGTTACAACAGATCGTTTCGCACCGCGTACGCGACGATGTCCGCGTTCGTATGAAAGCCGGTCTTTTCGAGAATGCGCGTGCGATACGTGCTGATCGTTTTGACGCTCAAGCTCATCGCCTTCGCGATCGAGCTGACGGTCTCGCCGACGGCGATGCGGTGGAAGACTTCGAGCTCACGCGCCGACAGCCGCTCGTGCGGTCGCATCTCATGCGGGCTGGCGAACTCGTTCGCGAGTTGCTCGGCAACGGCGCGGCTCACCCAGCGGCGTCCCAACGCAACTCGCTCGATCGCGTCGATGATCTCCTCGGCGGTCGCGTCCTTCTGCACGTAGCCGCCGGCGCCGGCACGCAGCACGGGTAACGCGTACTGCTCTTCCGGCTCTCGCGACAGGATCAACACTGGCAGCGAAGGATGCTCCCGACGCACGCGGCTGAGGATGTCGAGACCGCTCTCGCCACGCAGGCGAAGACCGAGGACGAGGACGTCGAACGCGCTCGCTGCGAGTGCGCTGTACAACTCGGCCGAGGACGCGGCTTCCCCGGTGATCTGCCACTCGGGTCGATGGGCGATGATGAGTTGAAGTCCTTTGCGGACGATCTGGTGGTCGTCAGCGATCAAAATATTCATCGTCGCGTGAAAGCCTCGGGCGAGAGGCTTACTGCGACCCATGTGCCGCCGCACTCAGGGACGCATGTTCACTCGCGTGTTAACGCACGCTCGCGCGCATGCATGCCCGCACAACATTCACTGCCGCCCTGCGCCTCGCCAGCTTTATGGTACGGCGGAATTCAGCAGAGTGGCAGAGGTGCCGTTCAATCACGCATCAGCGGAGCACGCTTTCGACCGACACGCGAGCGGTATCGCGAAGCATGTCCCGCGCGGTTGCGTCGCCCGATTCCCACGTGCGGCACAGCAGCGCGAGCTCGCGCTCGTCGATCGACGCCGGAACCGTGAAGCCGTCCTCGGGCTGCGACGCGTCGCGCGTCCACTTGCGCTCCCATCGCGAGAGGCGATAGCGGCAGCGAATGAACGCCGCGGCTTTCGAAGCGCGATCGTGTTCCTGCGCTTCCCAGCCGCGCAGATTCGCGATCCATTTCTGCATCTTCTGCTCCTCGGTCGCGTCCATGAATCGATCGAGCAACTCCGCCGCTTCGGTACTCATCGCGGTGAAGCGAAGTCGTGACTCGAACGTGGTCGCGCCGCTGCCGGTGATGATGCCGAGGGCGATCACGCGGGAGGCCAGCACGATGCCGTTTGCGCTGAAGCGTTGCTGCTGCCACTCGAAACTGATTCGCACATGCGATCCGAGTTTGACGGGCGCGGAGTGACGCACACGCGCACCGTTTCTGCTGATGTCGACGAGCGAGCCTTCGCCGCGTCCGAGAATCACCGTGACTTCTTCTCGGATGCGAACACGCGGCGACGTGCGGCGATCACTGTCTTCAATGAGGGAAGGCGGGAGTTGTTCGATGGCGCTCATGATTGCTTCCGATCAGGCCGCATCGCGACCGATAACCTCGGGCGGTGGAATGGCGACGCGGTCGCGACCGCCGCTCTTCGCGGCGTACAGCGCGCGGTCCGCGTTAGCGAACAGGGCTTCGACGGTGGTGCCGTAGGTTGGCGCGACCGCGATGCCGGATGAGATCGTGATCGTGCCGAGAACCTGTCCTTCGACACGAACCTGCATCTGTTTCACTTCCTGACGCAGACGCTCGGCGCGATTGCGTAAGTCGTCGAGAGTAATGTCGGGAAGAACGATCACGAATTCTTCGCCGCCGTAGCGGCACACGATGTCGCTCTCGCGGAAGACGCGCTGCATCACGCGCGCGAGCTGGCGAAGCACCGCATCGCCTCCGGCATGGCCGTACGTATCGTTGAATCGTTTGAAGTGATCGACGTCCGCGACGATGATGCCGACCGATGTGTGCGCACGCTGACTGCGCAGCAATTCGCGCAAGAACGTCTCTTCGAGATAGCGTCGATTGAAGAGACCCGTGAGTGCGTCGCGTACCGCGCGAGTGCGCAGTGCATCGAGCAGACGCAAGCTCGCGAGTGTGAGTCCGATTTGATTCGTGAAGTGCTCGGCCATGCGACGCTCGAGATGCGCGATCGGACCGGAGAGCGTGAGCACGCCCATGCTTTCGCCGGCGGCGAGCATCGGGAACGTGAGGAAGCGTCCGCCGCTGCGGTTGCCCTGCCACCACGCTGCAAGCTCCAGCGTGCCGGGCGACGAACGAACGATGTACACCGAGCCGTCGTACGACGGGAAAAGGCGTTTCCCGAAATCCGAAAGCAGCGCCGTGACCTCTTCCGTCGAGGAACTGAGCTGCAGAACTTCGCTCATCTCCGCCAGAACCTCGAGAGATTTCGAGCGGCGCCGAAACGCATTTGCACGTCGCCGCGATGCCACCAGCATCGCGATCAGCGGCACAATTGCGAGGATCAGGATCGACTGGATGATCATCGCTCCTTCTTTCACGCCGCGCATGCCGCGGCGCCGGCAGCCCAGTTGGCAGCAGGCGCGGGACGACCGAAGTGGTAGCCCTGGCCGAGATCGATTCCCGCCTCCATCGCCGCGATCGCGGTCGATTCGCACTCGATGCCTTCGATCACGGTGCGTGCATCGAAGTCGCGAGCGAGCGCCGCGACGTGCCGCACGATGCGCAGCTTGGTCGGGTCTTCTTCGAACGCGGTACCGAATGACTGGCTGATCTTCACGAACGCGGGACGAATGCGATTGATGATCGGGAGATGCGAGTACGCGGAGCCGACGTCGTCCAACGCGAAGCGAACGCCGAGCTCGCGCAACTCATCGAACGTGCGCGTGGCCGCGTCGTAATCGGTGAACGCGGAACGCTCCGTGACTTCGACGACGATGCGGTCCATCGCGATGCCGGCACGTGTGGTCGACTCGCGCAATGCGTTCACGATCACGTTCGTGGAGAACGCGGTCGGATCGACGTTGATGAAGAGGGAAGCGTCGGCCGGAAGTGCCGGGCTCAGCGACATCGCGCGCTGCATCGCGGCGACATTGAGATCGGTGAGACGCTCGCGCTTCGCGG
>JBQCJC010000274.1:0-4069 GCA_051953135.1 Thermoanaerobaculia bacterium
CTCTTTGTAAGCCGCCTGGGCTGGGCGGTTTAGGTGGAATTCTTATCGGGGCGGGCGGGCTTTCGACGCGGTCGAACGATTCGTCGCTTCGGGATCGCTTGTTATTGAGATCCTCCGCATCTTTACTTCGTGAGAGGTCAATGAAATAGGAGCCAAGTGATTCGGTAATAATGCTGGCCGCGCGCCCGTTCTCCACGAGAATTTGAAATGTCCGGTCTGCTGCATTGGCCGGTATTCCGAGCATAATCAGCCGGTCAAGTGTCGCAAGATCCTTACGAATCGAGTGACCATCGCTGGCTGTCAAAAAATGTCTGAACGCGGGAGGGTGGGTCGCCGCTTCGCGAAGTGCGTCAGTCCGATCCTTAGCATTGATCGGTGCAACGATGCGTCGGCCGAGATCCGTGACTGCGATGAGATCGCCTTGCACCTGGACCAAGCCATAGGCGCCGGCGGATTTCAAAAGCGAACGGAATGTTCCTTGTGGAGAGTATCCGAGAAATCGCGCGACATTTTCCTTGCTGGCAGTGCCCCGTGCAAAAGAACCGTGGATAGCTGCGGGCACTCGCACCGCGTCATCCAAAGAATGATGCGGAATGATTACACCTGACGGGGCGACGCGTTTCTGTGTAGTGCGACGTGTCATGTCAAGCGGCTCCGAAGGTTCGAAGTTGCGGCGGTATAGAGCGCTTCGCGGCGTGTGGCAGATGTCTGATAGACAGGCGCGTAGCGTGAAGCCGAACGGAAGGACTTGTTTTGTGGCCTGTTCTGAAACGGGCGTAGATTCGCGGCAATCACGCCAAGGAGTTGCCGAGCGGGTACTCTTCCCACCCGATTTGAGAACGGCAGGCTGAATTACGCGTGAGCGGAGAAGAATGAGTCGGACAAGCTCTTAGCCAACGGCCTGCCGAACGTCTCCGAAGGCCAGCCGACGTTGCTCCTGCCTCTCTCGAAGCCGATGCCCGATGTGACGGTCATTGCGGGCACCCGTGATCGTTGGACTCGCTATTTCTTCAACGCGCCGCGAGCGGTGCGAGTTCGCGGCGTTGAAGATTAGCGACGCATCACTACGGTTCCATGACCTGTCCGGTCTCGTTCCCGGTCACGCTGCGCACGTACGCCTTGGCCACCGTTGCTGCCGGGAGTCCGTGGGAAAGATCCTGCGCACCCATCGCGATCAGGGTCTCGATGACCCAGGGCGGGCTGACGACATTCACGCGAATGCCGCGGGGCGCTTCGAGCGCGGCGGCGCGCGTGAAGCCTTCGAGGCCTGAATTGACCATGCTGATCGCGGCGCTGTTGACCATCGGCGAGCGCGCGAGGATGCCGCTCGTCACGGTGATCGAGCCGCCGTCGCGCACGTGCTCGAATCCGTAGCGAATGACGTTGGCCTGTCCCATGAGCTTGTAGCCGAGGGACATGGCGAAGTCGCTGTCGGTGAGGTCGGCGAGCGGCTTCCATGCGCCGCCGCCAGCAGCGCTGATGACTGCATCGAGTTTGCCGGCCTTGTCGTACATCGCGTGAATCGATGCGGGATCGGTGATGTCGACGCGGACGTCGGCGTCGGTGCGACTGGCGCGAACGATTTCGTGTTCCGCGAGCGCGTTGACGATCTCGCGGCCGATGGTGCCGTGGGCTCCGATGATGAGGATTCTCATGACGGCGAATCGTATCGCCGAACGGCGTGCCCACGTTGCGTAGAGGTTCTTGTCGGTTGGATTTGGCTTCGCCGAGGGAGGCGAGGAATTGTCCGAGGACGAGAGGTAGAGAAACGTGGGAGAGGAACGATCGGGATGGATGCTCTTGTCCGGAGGGACGAGACATGAACCAGTTTCGATTCGAGGCCGACATCGCGTTCGCGGACGGAGTGCCGACCGACGTCGTGCGCCAGCGCGTGTACGGCCGCGTGCGCGTGAATGCGGAGTGGCCGCGCACGCTCACCACGCCCGTGACGCGAGTCGCGCTCGAAGTGCGCGGCGATAAAGAACCGCGCGATGCACCGCCATACGCGGAGCTCTTTTTTCACGACGTCTTCCTGCTGCTCAACCTCGCGTCGCCCGGATCGTTCGGCGGCACGATCACGATGACCGGCGATGCGCTGCGCGCCGCGGAGCTCGACTTCAATGCGCGATTGTTCACCTACGCCGCGCCGCTCGAGACGCTGCCGATTGCGGATGTCATCGCGTGGTACGACTCACTGAAGTTCGGCGTGCAGCAGATCGTGACCAATCCGATCGGCATCGCGCTCGTGCAGTTGCTGCAACTCGCACGCGGCCCCGAGCGCGAAGAGGACTCGATCATCCGCCTTGCCATCGCCGCGGAATCGATGGGAGTCAATGTATCGGCGCGGCTGTACGAACTGCGCGATCACATTGCTCGGGGACGCGGACCGATCCTTCATCCGATGCACGATGATGCACTCGATCCGCGCGTCGAAGATGCGACACGCGAGTGGATCGAAGTCGCGGACGCGGCCGCTCACGCGGTGATTCGTGCGTTGCAGACGCGCGTGAAAAACTAAAATCGCCGCATGTTGAAACCGCCGATTGCACCGATACTCTCGACCGCCGCTGATGCCTTGCCGACCGGAGACGGGTGGCAGTTCGAGCCGAAGTGGGACGGCTTCCGCACGCTCGTCTTTCGCGACGGCGACGAGATCACGCTGCAATCGCGCGATGAGAAGCCGATGAATCGCTACTTCCCCGAGTTGCTCGAGCCGCTGCAGGCGCAGTTGCCGGAGCGTTGCGTGCTCGATGGGGAAGTGGTGATCGTCAACAAGGACGGCGGTCTCGATTTCGAGGCGTTGCTGCTGCGCATTCATCCGGCGGCGTCGCGCGTGAAGTTGCTCGCGGCGGAAACGCCGTCGTCGTACGTCGCGTGGGATTTGCTCGCGATCGGTGATGAGGATCTGCGCGAGTTGCCGCTCGAGGAGCGACGCAAACGACTCGAGGAGGTTTTCAGGAAGGTGAACGCGCCGCTGCATCTTTCGCCGGCGACGCGCGATCGCGCGCTCGCGGAGGATTGGTTCGAGCGATTCGAAGGTGCGGGGCTCGACGGCGTGATGGCGAAGCGGATCGATTCGCCGTATCGCGCGGGCGAGCGAACGATGATCAAGGTGAAGCATTCGCGCACGGCGGATTGTGTGGTCGCGGGATTTCGATGGCACAAGACCGGTCCCGGCACGATGATCGGTTCATTGCTGCTTGGGTTGTATGACAAGCAAGGGCAACTGCATCACGTCGGCGTGACTGCCGCGTTTACGAACAAGGTGCGCAAGGAGCTCGTCGAGGAGCTCGCGCCGCTGCGCGAGAACGCGCTGGAGAATCATCCGTGGCGCGGCTGGGCGGATGCGATGGCGGGCGCCGATGGACAGCGTCTGCCGGGTGGATCGAGTCGCTGGAATCGCGGGAAGGATTTGTCATGGGAGCCGCTGCGGCCCGAGCGCGTGTTCGAGGTGTCGTTCGATCACATGCAGGGCACGCGCTTTCGCCACGCGGCGCATTTCGAGCGGTGGCGGTTTGATAAGCGGCCGGAGGAGTGCACGTACGATCAGTTGGACGTGGTGCCGGCGTATGAGTTGGCGAAGATATTTGGGAAGTAACGGAGCGCCGGCATCTTGCCGGCCGGCGCGCGAGCGGCCCGCGCTCGCGCTGAATGCGGGCTGGAAGCCCGCGCTCCGGCCGGCTGGAAGCCGGCGCTCCGTTACGCGGCGTTACGTGTTCTGGTTGCCCCAAGGCTCGTAATTTGGATCGGGGGTTTCTTCCGCGGGGCGTTCGTTCTCGGGCACGTTGCGCAGGTTGACGCGCACGCGGAACCACATGCTCGAGCGGCCGCGCATCGCATCGACGAGCACGTCATCCACCGCGAGCTTCTCCGCGGCTTCGGGATGCTTCGCTTTCCATCGCTCGAGACCCGCGAGCGCTTCGTCCTTGTGCTCCGCTTTTGCGACAGTAATCAATGGATGCTTCGGCACGCGGCGGCCGGTCGCTGATTTACTCGGCGATTTACTCGAGGCTTTCTTCGCGCGCGACGGTTGGACGCGCGGCGGCTCGCCGTCCTGCTTCTTGTAATT
>JBQCJC010000275.1:0-4251 GCA_051953135.1 Thermoanaerobaculia bacterium
CAGCCCGCCGGTGAAAAAACGTTCGGCGGGCTGAGAGCCCGCCGCTCCACAGGACTTACTTACTCCACCGTCACACTCTTCGCCAGATTTCGCGGCTGATCCACATCGCAGCCTCTGCGCAGCGCGATGTAGTACGCGAGCAACTGCGTCGGCACCACCGCGAGAATCGGTTGCAGTTCCGGAGTGGCCCACGGAATCTCGATCACTTCGTCGGCGAGTTTCTTCATGTCTTCGTCGCCTTCGTCGCAGATCACAATCAGTTTTCCGTCGCGTGCTTTCACTTCCTGAAGATTCGACGCGACTTTGTCGTACACCGGTGTGTGTGTCGCGATCGCAACGATCGGCATGTTCTCGTCGATGAGCGCAATCGGTCCGTGTTTCATCTCACCCGCGGGATATCCCTCGGCGTGGATGTATGAAATCTCCTTCAGCTTCAGCGCGCCTTCGAGTGCGATCGGATAGTGCAGACCGCGGCCGAGGAAGAGAAAATCCTGCGCGGTGTGAAACTTGTTGGCGAGCTGCTGGATGCGCTTCTCCTGCGTCTTCAGGAGATGCTCGATCTTGTGTGGAATCGTCGACAACTCGTGCATGGCGTGACGAATGTCGTCGCGATCATCACCGCGCAACTGACGCACGTACAGCGACAGCAGATAGAACGCCGTGAGCTGCGTCGTGAACGCCTTCGTCGATGCGACACCGATCTCCGGACCTGCATTCGTGTAGATCGTGCCGTCCGCAAGTCGCGTTGCCGCAGCGCCAATCACGTTGCAGATCGCGATGAGACGCGCGCCTTTCGCTTTCGCTTCCTGCATTGCCGCGATCGTGTCCGCGGTCTCGCCTGATTGCGTTACGCCGATCACCAGCGTTTCGGAATCGACGATCGGATCGCGATAGCGATACTCCGAGCCGTAATCGACTTCCACCGGAATCTTCGCGGCCGATTCGAGAATGAACTTGCCGACCAGTCCCGAGTGCCACGAGGTGCCGCACGCCACGATGTGAATGCGCTTGAACTTCGCAAACTCCTCGGCGGTGAACTGCAGATCGTTGAAGAACACCTCGCCCGATTCCTCGAACATGCGCCCGGTGAACGTGTCACGCACCGCGCGCGGCTGCTCGTGAATCTCCTTGAGCATGTAGTGGCGATAGCCTTCCTTCTCCGCCATCACCGCGTCCCATGTGATGCGCGTCGGCGGACGATCGACCTTCTGATCGTCCTTCGTGAAGAGCTCGACCTTCTGGTCATCGGCGATCGCGTATTCGCCGTCTTCGAGATAGATGATGTTGCGCGTGTACGTGAGCAGCGGCGCGACGTCCGACGCGACGATGTTCTCGCCTTCGCCAAGTCCCACGACCAGCGGCGGGCCGTGCTTCGCCGCGATGATCGTTCCGGGCTCGTCGGCCGCGATCATCACGAGCGCGTAATGACCTTCGAGCTCCTTCAGTGATTTCTTCACGGCTTCGACGAACGACAGACCGCTCTTGCGATTCTCTTCGATGAGATGTGCGACGACTTCCGTGTCCGTCTCGCTCTTGAACACATGTCCATTCGCGCGCAGCCGCTGCTTCAGCGCGAGAAAGTTTTCGATGATGCCGTTGTGGATGACGATGACGTTGCCGGTGCAGTCGCGATGCGGATGCGCGTTGTTTTCGTTCGGCTTTCCGTGCGTCGCCCAGCGCGTGTGACCCATGCCGAACGTGCCGTGCAGCGGCTGATCGGCGAGTTTCGATTCGAGATTCGTGAGCTTTCCTTCGGCGCGCACGACGTCGACGCCCTGGCCATTCACGACGGCCACGCCCGCGCTGTCATAGCCGCGGTACTCGAGCTTCTTCAATCCGCCGATGAGAACCGGAACCACGTCACGCGTTCCGACATACCCAATGATTCCGCACATACTGTCTTTCCCCCGTTAGAATCGCGCGCGTGACGCCGAGAAAACTCCTGGCCGCGCTGTTCCTGACGCTCATCGCCTGTGGCAAGCGTGGAGATCCGCGCCCGCCTGTGCCGGTGATTCCTCAGCCGACCAGCGACCTCGTTGTAACACAGCGCGCGAATCGCGTGATTCTCACCTGGAGCTATCCGTCGCTCACCACGGCGGGCCGCAGCCTCACCGAGATCCGCCGCATTTCTGTTTATCGATATTCCGAAGAGCTGCCTGTTGCGCCGGGCGGCCGCGATCCGAAAACGCTCATGCCGGGCGACATCGATCCAACGCTGCCCGAGCCGATGGCGCTGTTCTCGAAAATCCCGACGATCCCTGCCGCGCAATTCGCCAAACTCAGTCAGCGCGTAGACAGCATAGAAAAGGCCAACATGAGTGCGGTCACCGCCGGAACAAAGCTCGTCTTCACGGATGAGCCGCCGTTCGCGAGCACCGATGGCCGGCCCGTGCGACTCACGTACGCGGTCGTCACCGAAGGCGGCACGGCGAAGAGCGAGCTTTCGAATCTCGCGATTCTCGTTCCGCTGCCGGTTGCGGTTGCGCCGAGTGGCGTGAGCGCGGACGTCAAGCCGGAAGGCGTGACGCTGAGCTGGACGCGGCCCGCGAGCTCGATCAAGCAGGGCACCGATCCCGTGATCAGCGGCTACAACATCTATCGCACCGCGCCGGGTCATGCGCCGGGCGAGTTCGATGCACCGATCAACAACGCGCCGGTGAAAGATTCGCCGTATACCGATGTCCCTCCGTACGGCGAGCATGAATACCGGATCACCGCCGTTGCGGAAGAGCACATTCAGAGCGATCTCTCGCAACCGGTACACGCGACGTACAAAGATCTCCTCCCGCCGCCCGCGCCGACCGATGTGACCGCGCTGGTCGAAACGAAATCCGTGCGCTTGTTGTGGGATCCGGTGGATGCCGCGGATCTCGCGGGCTATCGCGTGTATCGCAGCGAAGGGGTTGGACACGAGTCCAGCATCAAAGAGATCGGCACCGTGCCTTTGGTGAATGAGATCGTGACCGCGACGACGATCACCGATCCGAATGCGGACCTCGGCATCGCCTACCGCTACGGCATCACGTCGATCGACAAGAGCGGCAACGAAAGCACACGCGTCTGGACCGAGTGGGTAGTCGTACCGAAAGCGCCGTAATCACGCGCGCGACGCAATTCACACTGGCCGCGATTGCGATCGCGGCCGGTGCATGGCTGCGTTTCGACGGCCTCGGCGTCCCGAGCTACTGGCTCGACGAGATCCTCGCGCAAACGTTCAAACAGAACGCCGTCGCAGGACCGTGGTGGCACTGGATCGTTGGATTCGGCTCCGATCAGGGACCGCTCTACTTCGCGACGCAACTCACCGGCGATGAATTCATCGGTCGCCTGTTGCCCGCGATCTTTGGTGTGGCTGCGATCGCGGTGCTCGCGTGGATGCGCGAGCCATTCGCCGCGCTGCTGCTCGCCGTCGCGCCGCTGCATGTGTACTACAGCCGCGAAGCGCGTCCGTACGCGCTGCTGATGCTGCTCACCGCGATGCTCATCGCATTGCTGTTGCGTGAAGCGCGCGATGTGTCGATCGCGATCGTGTTGATTGCGATACTGTTCACGCACGCATCCGCGGCTCCGATCGTTGCAGCATTTGCCATCACCGCATTCATCATCAAGCGACAGCGACTCGCGTTCTTCGCCGCATTCATCGCGCTTTTGTTTCTCGCGTTGTATCGCGGCGGACCTGACGCGACGTTGCATGCGCCGTTTCCCGCGAATGCGCTGATGACGATCGCGCGCGCATTCACCGTCTCCGCGCTCGCGAGCGACATTCGCAGTCGCGCCGTATTCGCGATGTGCGCGTTTGCGTTGCTCGGTGCGATCGCAATGTGGCGTCGCAAGCGCGAGCATGCGTGGATCGTGATTGCGATGACCGTGCTGCCAGTCGCGTTCGCGCTGATGACGCTGCGCGTGTTCGGACACTGGTTCGCGACGCGTTACTTTAGCGCGGCACTTATCGGATTCGTGATTCTCGTCAGCGCGGGAATCCAGTGGAGCGGCGGGCTCTTAGCCCGCCGAGTTGTCCGATTGATCCGGCAGGCTGAGAGCCCGCCGCTCCACCAGTTCCTCACGCTGCTGATCTTTCTCGCAATCGCGCGCGAGACGATTCCCGCCGCGCGCACGGAGCCGTTTCGCAAGCTCGACTGGCGTGCGATCGCGCAGACACTGCGCGAGAACGCGAAGCCCGGTGATACGGTGATCGCGGCAGAAGATTGGTCTGAGGTTTCGCTGCGCTATTACCTCGGCGCCACGATGAAG
>JBQCJC010000276.1:0-4250 GCA_051953135.1 Thermoanaerobaculia bacterium
GCGGGCGAAGGCGCCCGTGGGCCAGCCGGCGGTGGCGCCGGCGCTCCGATCGTCAGGGTCACGTCGTGGCTTTCGAAAACGAGTAGGGCTGATTTGTAATCACCAGCAACACTCGCTTCGGGCAATGCATCGCCGATGCGAGGCGCGGAGGAAAACGAAACGCTCGCTTCGCGATCGCCAACAATGCGCAGCGTCGAGCCATCGAGCGATAGCGAGGAAATGCGCACCACGCCGCCCGTGCGATTCAGAAACTGCCACGGTGGGTTCACCTGGAACGGCCGTACGGCGAGCATCAGCTTCGCGTTCGGCGCGGTTTGATAGCGCACGCGAATCTGTCCGTCATCAAACGTCGGTGTGATGGTGAGGTGCTTTTTCCAGACGACTTTCGGGCCTTCCTGCTGGTCCGCCTCGACGTCGTTCCAGCTCACCCGCTTTCCGTCGATCTCGAGAAACGGCTCGATGGAAACGCGGGCGAACGGCACTTCCACCACTCCGTCTTCGCTCAGCAGCGCTTCAGCTTCCTCGCCGTTTTCACCGCCGACGATCGTCCAGTAAAGCTGTTCGCCGTAGAGGTAGCGCGGATAGTCGCCGCGTTTCGAATCTTTCGCGACGAGCGCGAAGAACTCGTTGTCGTTCCTGATCGGCGGCAACACGCGCAGCGGCGCATTCGCACGGATGTAGCGAGCATCGGTATCGGGAAGCGGAATCCATTTCGCGCCGTGAAGCGCATGCGACTCCCACTGCTGGCCATCGATCGACGTCGCGATCTCATTCGCCCCTTCGATGAACACGCCGCCGATTTCGTAGCGCGCGCCGAGATCGGCGATGCCGTTCTTCGGTACGACGTACGGCGGCGGCGGACCGTCCGCGGTTTCGAGCGGTGCGATCTCGACGTCATCGAGCCACATCGTTCCCTTGCCGCCCGTACCCGCCGTGACGACGATCTCGATCGCATCGATTTTCTTCGGCAGCGGCGACGGACCGATGGGACCCCATGCAAATTCGAGCTGGCGTTTCTTGATCGAGAAGCGCCGCCAGTCTTTCGGAAAATCGAGCTCGCGCCGCGTCGTCCACCACACGTTCTCGCCTTGCACGAACTTCACTTCGAGCGTGTTGCGCGGCGCGTCGGCTTTCATGCGGAACGCGAGCTCGAAGTTGTCGGGCAATTCGATTTGCTGATCGATGCGCGTGATCGCGTACCCGGCGCGGCCGTGAAAATCGAAGTCGACGCGAATCGCATCCGACTGCGTGACCTTCATCTCCACACCTTCGGCGGGAACAGCGCGCCACGGGCCTGAGAGCAAAGTCGACAGCAGGAGCGCCGCGATCATCCCTTCACGCTCCCGGCCATCATTCCGGCGATGTACTGCTTCTGCAGCACGAAGAAGAGTCCGAGAACCGGAATGATCGTGATGACGGCGCTGGCCATCATCAGCTCGAGATCCTGAAAGTGCTCGCCGCTGAGATTCGCGACCGCGACCGGCATCGTGTAGCGATCGCTGTCCGTGAGAATGATCAGCGGCCACATGAAATCGTTCCACGCGGACATGAACGTGAAGATCGCCAGCGTGGCGAGCACGGGCCGCGCAACCGGCATGACGATCGACCAGTAGATGCGCCACTCGCTCGCGCCGTCGATGCGCGCGGCCGCGAGGAGATCATCGGGAATCGAGATCATGAACTGGCGGACGAGAAAGATGTTGTAGATGCCGGTGACGTACGGGATCAGCACGCCGACGTACGTGTTCACGAGTCCCATCGACTTCATCAGCAGGAAGAGCGGCAGCATCGCCACCTGCGCCGGAATCGCGAGTGCGGCGACGAGCAGCGCGAAGCTGCGATCGCGTCCTTTGAATCGCAATTTCGCGAACGCGTAGCCGGCCATCGAGTTGAAGAGCAGGGAGAGCAGCGTCGCGACGGTGGCGACGAAGAGACTGTTGAGAAATGCGCGGCCGAGGTTGAGGCGAGTGAGGAGACCGACGTAGTGCTCGAAGGTGACGTGACTCGGCAACAGCCGCGGCGGAAACCGCGTCGCCTCGCCTTGCGGCATCAACGATGCGCTGACCATCCACAGCAACGGCACGATCGTGAGCAGCGCACCGAAGACAAGCAACAGGTGGATCGTGAATTTTTTCATCGCGCGGCCGGCCTCCGAACGAGACGCGAGAGCAGCGTCGCGACGATGACGAGTGCGAACAGAATGAACGCGACCGCGGCGGCGTAGCCCATGTTCCACCAGCGGAATCCTTCGCGATACATGAGCATGACGATGGTGAGCGTCGCGTTGAGCGGACCACCATCGGGCGTCATGACGTACGGTTCCGCGAAGACTTGCAGAAACCCGATCGCGGTGACGATGCCGACGAAGACGAACGTCGGCGTGAGTTGCGGCACGGTGATGTGAATGAACTGCTTCACCGGACCCGCGCCATCGATGCGCGCGGCTTCGTAGAGTTCATCGGGGATGTTCTGCAACCCCGCGAGGAAGATCACGGCCGCGTATCCGAACCCGCGCCACACGGCGAGCAGAATCAGCGCGGGCATCGCGAAACGCGGATCGCCGAGCCAGTCCGGGCCTTGAATGCCGAACACTTCGAGCGCGCGATTCAGCAGTCCGACGCGCGCGTGATAGACGTACTTCCAGACGATGGCCACAGCCACAATTGAAGTGACGACGGGCGCGAAGTAGATCGTGCGAAACAGCGCTTTGAATCGCGTGAGCTTCGCGTTCAGCAGCAACGCCGCGGCGAGTGCGACGACAATCGTCAGCGGTCCGCCGACGAATGAAAAGTAGAGCGTGTTCGTGAGCGCGCGCCCGAACAGCGGGTTGTTCGCGAGCGTCGCGTAGTTGCGCATGCCGACGAAGCGCGTGTTCGCGGCGTCACCGACGGAGTAGATGTCGAAGTCGGTCACGCTGAGCACGAGCGCACCGATGACAGGGATGACGAAGAAGAGAATGATCAGCGTCATCGCCGGAGCGAGCAACGCCAGCGCGGCTTTCGATTCGTTGTTGATCTTCATCGCGCGGCCTCCGCTTCACGCGCGACAACCCAGCGGCGTTTCTCGAGCATCGCTTCGACTTTGGTGTCGAGGCGCTTCGCTCCTTCGACGGCATCGAACTGACCGCGCGTCGCGAGTTGTCCGTGCTCGAAGATGGTCGTGCAGATGTTCTCGATCTCCGGAATGCGCGGCAGCGCGGCGGTCCGATCGAGTTGCACGAGGAAGGCCTGCATCTCGCGATCGTTCTTCAGTTCGGGCGTGTTCCACGCGCTGCGGCGCGCGGGCAGATCACCGCTGAGTTGGGAGAAGCGCACCTGAATGTCGGGACGCGAGAGGAACTCGATGAACTTCCACGCCGCGTCTTTCTTTTTGCTCGTGCGCGAGAGCACGAGACTCGAGCCGCCGCTCATCGAGACGCCAGGCCACGGTGTGCCATCGGGCGCGGGCAGCGGCGTGACGCTCCACGTTTTCTGTTGCTCGGGTTTCAAACGCGTTCGAAGATTGCCGACGTCCCACGGGCCGCTGATGAACATCGCGAAATCGCCGTCGCCGAATTGTTGATAGAGGTTGGCGATCTGCGAGTTGCTCATCACCGGCGCGAGGCCGCGTTTGTAGATGTCGAGGTAGAACGAGAACGCGCGAATGAATGCGGGCTCGTCGAATCTTGCGTGGCCCTGATCGTCGACGAACGTCGCGCCCTGTTGCATCGCGAGCACGACCGGCTGCGGCCATTCGTTCGTCGGCATGAGCAGCGGATAGAAGTGCGGATCGTTGCGCTCGCGCTTCACGCGCTCCATCACCGCGATCCACTCGCTCCACGTGCGCGGCGGCTTCGGAATCATGTCGGTGCGATAGAAAAGGACGCGCGTGTCGACGTACCACGGGATGCCGTAGACGGTGTTGCCGACGACGTTGGTGTTCCAGATGCCTTGGAAGTAATCAGCCTGTGCTTTCGCATCGATGCGCGCGTTGAGTGGCTCGATCGCGTGAAGTGTCGAAAGCTCGGGGATCCAGGTGTTGCCGATTTGCGCGACGTCGGGCAGTGACTTGCCGACGTGCGCGGTGAGGAGTTTTTCGTGCGCCGCGGTCCAGGGGATTTGCTGGACGTCGACGTGGATGCCGGTTTCTTTTTCGAATTGCGGAACGAGCTCCGCGACGACTTCGCCCTCGCGGCCGAGGCCCCAGAATTCGAGGCGCGTTTGCTCGGGGTGCGTGGTGCAGGAGAGGAATGCGACGAGGACGACGAGCCA
>JBQCJC010000277.1:0-7240 GCA_051953135.1 Thermoanaerobaculia bacterium
CGCAGTAGGTCGCGATCTGAAATTCGATCGGATCTTTCGACGTCGGCGCGGCCGGCTGCAACACGACGGGATGATTGGCGAAGAGCGGAAGAGCGAACAGCAGCGTGAAGAAAAGTCGTTTCATTGGCGTGGCTCCTCGCAATTGACGCACGGCATTCCAGCGAAGTCCGGCTCGATGATCGTGACCTGCTGCGTTTCGTTGTTCGTCACCGTGACGAACGCCCACGTGAGCAACGCGCTCGCGGGATCGATGAAGATCGTCGAACGCTGTCCTTCACTTCCTGGTGGGAGGTCGTATTCGCCGTAGAGCGGCTCGTACACGTTGCCCGGTCCGTGAAGAAGAATGCCGGAGGTTTCGACGTCGTCGAGATGCGCGTCATCCGCGGCGATGCGCATGCCCGGAAACGCCTGCGTCTCGCCATGCGTGGCAATCGCGTAGACGCGCAGCTTCACGCGATAACGCGGATCACGTGGAATGTCGGCGAGCACGAGCGGCTGCAGACGCGACATGTCCCGTTCGCGCGCCACCGGCACCGACGCGCCGAATCCTTCTTTCACACGCGATGTGTCGCGCACGCGCAGCGAATACGCGATCCGATCGGCTTCTTCGCGACTCACGAGCAGCGACGCGCCGTGCGGATATCCGTTGCCATCGAAGCGGAACGCGCGCAGAGGATCGATGCGCTCCGTGCCGCACGGCGGCGCGATGCAGGCGAACGCCGCGATGTCGTACGGCGTCGTGACGTAGAACGGATTCGCGTTTGCGATCGTCGCTTCGCTGACCCACATCGAGCCGTTCAAGCCGCCGGTAGTCGTGAGCACCGGAAAGAGCACGCGTTCGAAGAGGGAGAGGTCGGGACGGTCGTAGTAGTAGAGCGCGGCCGTGTGTGTTTCGACGGTCGTGCCGCGATGCACTTCGATGTCGACCAAGCCGTAAGTCGAACCATTCCGCGGTGTGAACCACAAGCCCTGATCGCCCGTGTCGTTCTCGAACGCGACCTTCGTTCCATCGACGAACAGCTCGACGCCTTCACAATCCTGCACCGCACAAACCGACCAGCCATCCTCCGCCCGCGACAAGCGCACGCGCGTCGTGAATGGCGCGTTCACCGGGATCGCAAACGGATGGGCCTCGAATGTTTTCGGCTCACCGTTGCGCACGACGAACTCGTTCTGCGCGTAGATCGCATCCGATTCGTTGGGAAACACCGCGACGCCATACCGGCCGGGAGGCAGTGGGTCGATCGTGACGATGTGGGCGCTGGGCAACGGCGGATCGCAGATCGCGTCGTGCAACTGCAGCACGATGCGGATGCGGTGGTTCTCACGGCTGACGGAGATCGTCTCCGCGCTGCAATGGGTCGGGATGCGGAAGGAAATGCGGTCCTGCGAGGTCGGCGCGATCGGATCGACAGCGACGACACTCTCGGCGAGGAGAGGGAACGCAACCAGGGAGAGGAACAACCCGAGAAGGACTTTCTTCATGTACGGCCTCCCGGGAAGTAATGCTATTACAACATAGAAATAACCCGCAAGCCGAGAGAACGAAATGTCACTTCAGCATGCGATCACTAAACAAAAAAGGCGGGCGTGACGCCCGCCTTTTCGAGATCCGCGCGTGCGGCGCGGCTCATTCTTCGATCCGGTAGTTCGGCGCTTCCTTCGTGATCGTGACGTCGTGCGCGTGCGACTCGCGAAGACCGGCGGCGGTGATCCGCACGAATTGCGTCTTCGTGCGCAGCTCTTCGATGTCTTTCGCACCAGCGAGGCCCATGCCGGAGCGAAGGCCGCCGACCATCTGCGGGATCATTGCGCCGACGGAGCCTTTGTACGGCACTTTGCCTTCGATGCCTTCCGGCACGAGCTTGGTCATGTCGTCGGCGTTTTCCTGGAAGTAGCGATCCTTCGAGCCCGCCTGCATCGCCGCGATGGAGCCCATGCCGCGATACGCCTTGAAGGTGCGGCCCTGATACAGAATCGTCTCGCCCGGCGCTTCATCGGTGCCGGCGAAGAGCGATCCGATCATCACGGTGTTCGCGCCTGCAGCGAGTGCCTTGGTGATGTCGCCGCTGAATTTGATGCCGCCGTCGCTGATGATCGGCACGTCAAATTTTTCAGCCGCGCGCACGCACTCGAGAATCGCGGTGATCTGCGGAACGCCTGCACCCGCGATGACGCGCGTGGTGCAAATCGATCCCGGTCCGATGCCGACTTTGATCGCATCGACGCCGAGCTCACAGAGATCGCGCGCACCTTCGTACGTCGCAACATTGCCGGCGATGAGCGGCGTATCGGGATAGAGCTTTTTGAATTGCTTCACGGTGTCGAGCACGCCCGCGGAGTGCGCGTGCGAGGAGTCGAGCACGATGACGTCGACTTTGGCGTCGATCAATGCGCGCGCTCGCTCGATGCCGTCTTTGCCTGCGCCGATTGCCGCGGCCACGCGAAGACGTCCGAGAGGATCTTTCGCGGCTTGCGGGTAACGACGCGCTTTCTGAATGTCTTTGACGGTGATGAGACCTTTGAGATCGCCGTTGCCATCGACGACGAGCAGCTTTTCGATGCGGTGGTGATGGAGAACTTCGCGAGCCTGTTCGAGTGTCGTTCCGACCGGAACGGTGACGAGGTTGTCTTTGGTCATGCGCTCGGCGATCGGAAGATCGAAGCGCGTTTCGAAGCGGAGATCGCGATTGGTGAGAATGCCGACGAGTTTTCCGTTGGCGTCGGTGACGGGCACGCCGCTGATTTTGTATTTCCCCATGACCTGCAGCGCTTCGGCGATGCTTTGCCACGGGCGCATGGTCACGGGATCGACGATCATCCCCGCCTCAGAACGTTTGACCTTGTCGACTTCTTCGGCCTGGCGTTCCGCCGACATGTTTTTGTGAATCACGCCGAGACCGCCGTGCTGCGCCATGGCGATCGCAAGACGCGCTTCGGTGACGGTATCCATGGCCGAGGAGAGGATGGGGATGTTGAGACGGATGTCGCGCGTGAGACGCGTGCTCACATCGACGAAGTTCGGGTGCACATCCGAGCGAGCGTGTTTGAGCAGAACGTCTTCGAACGTTTGCGCTAGCGGGATCGAGTCCGCGAAACGTTCCGAGGAGGTTGGCTCGGGGCGTTCCACCTCGTGAAGATCGACTCGGCCGATGACTGGGATATCGCGCAATACACGTTCGTCGCTCATGTTCCGTCTCCGTAAGTTGAGTATAGAACGCGGCATCCATGCACCGGAATTGCAGGTCGCTCGCGAGGAGAGATCGTTCGATTGATGATTCGCTTCACGATTGAGGAGCGGCATCTGACCGATGGCAGCGGACATCCGGTCAGTGACCGCACTCCGGGCGCCGTCGCTTTTCACACCATCGATGCCGAGAACGTCGACGAAGCGGTGCGCCTGTTCGTCGACCGCGACGACGGCGAGATCATCGGCAACGTGTTGAAGTTCCCTGGATTTCAGGCAGTCGCGACGATGCGGAAAGCCGGAGGGGTGTACACGCTGCAATTCACGCCGAGCAGCCAGGCCATCAGGCTGTAGTCACGAAGAGTTACGCTCCCGTAACCTTCCGTTCACTTCGAGACGGCGCGGCACTTTTATATTGGCCGCCATGCGTTTGGGAAATCTCGTAGCGATTCTTGGCGAGACGAGCGGCAACGTGCTGTTCGAAGACCACCATTCGTTCTCAACCCGAACGGATGATCTCCTTCAGCATCTCGTCGTGCAGCCGGTAAACGGCGAAGACGCCGACGCGATAGCGATTGAAGAGAAATGAGAACGCGTAGACCTTTCCGCTCTGCGCGTGCACGTATCCCGACAATCCGATGACGCCGGAGATGTAGCCCGTCTTCGCGTACACCTGACGCGCGTACGGCGCCTGGCGCAGACGATTGCCGAATTTCGAATCGGGATCGCCGCTGTACGGCAGCGAGCTGACGAACTCTTCGCGCCACGGGCTCTTCCACATGTATCGCAGCAGCGAGATGAACGCGTTCGCGGACGCGCGATTGTTGCGCGACATGCCTGAGCCGTCCGTCGGCGCAAACTCACCCGCGGGCACGCCGACTTTCGTCGTGAGCCACTCTTTCACTTCCGCGGTGCCGCCGGCCCACGAGCCATCTTTGCGCTCTTCCGCGCCGATCATCTTCAGCACCTGCTCGGCGTAGTGGTTCTGACTCTTCTTGTTGATGACGTAGACGAGGATGCTGAGCGGCGTCGAGTGCTTCGTGACGAGACGCCAGTCCGGTCGAGCGTCGCGCGGCACGAGCGAGACTTTTCCTTTGATCGCGATGCCCGCGCGCTGGAACGTTTCGTTCGTCACGGTCGCGAAGTAATGCACCGGGTTCTCGATCGTGATGAACACCTCGGTCGCCCCCGAGCGCGCGGGCACACCGCCGCGTACGATCACGGTGTTCGAGCCGCGATTGCGCGTGATGTACGGAAGCCCGCCGCCGGTGCGACAACTGTTCTGCACCTGCACGAACGATGTCGGAGGATCGAGTTGCACGACGCACGGCTTGCCCGCGCGTGACGGCAGCACGCGTACTTCGATGCAGCCTTCCTGCAACGCGAATGCGGCCACCGGCGCTTCGTACCACGCGGTGAGCTGATCGAGCGGCCACGTCGGATGGATGTACTCCGTATCCATGTAGCCGTATTCGAAAATCAAATCGCCGTTGATGGTCTTGATACCGGCGCGTTTGAGATCCGCGGCCCACTCCTGAATCACCGCGGTGGCCTCGCCGTCGTGAAAGCGTCCGCCGATCGTCGGATCGCCTTTTCCGACGACTTTCAAATCGCCGTTGAGCGTTCCGTTCGGATCGATGTTGCCGCGCACGTACACGCCGGTCGTCACTTCGAACGACGGCTTGAGCATGTCGATCGCGGCCGCGGTCGTGAAGAGTTTCATGTTCGACGCGGGTGCGAGGAGCATGTGCGGATTGCGCTCCGCGACGACACGACCGGTTTCGAGCTCGACGATCTGAATGCCGGAATCGGCGCTTTGCGACACCGAAGAATTCACGAGCGACAGCAGTCGCTGCTCGAACGTGGCGCCTACGGGTGTTGGTGCAGGCGGCGCTTTCGGCGCTGCTTTTCGCGTCGTCGTGGTCTTGCGACGCGGTGTCGTCTTTTTCTTCTTTTTGGATTGGGCTTCAGCGCTTGGATCTGCGAAGACCAGGAGCAGGACAGCGAGGATCGCGACGATGCGCGGGCGAAGAGTCATCGGCCGCAAGGATAGTGCAAAGATGATGCTTACAGTTTCGGCGCGGAGTGGAACGCGTCGACGACGTGCAACAAGTCATGCAACTCGGTCACACGCGCGTCCGGAATGATCTCCAGTCCGTGATCGACGGGCGGCGCGATCGCGGTACCACGCACCGCGGGCGCGAAGTGCACGCCGAGCATTCCGCACTTCTGCGCACCATGCACGTCGACGTAGAGGTTGTCGCCGACGAACATCATCTCGTCGTACGGGACGCCGAGGCCGCGGCGGAGCGCTTCGAAGATCGAAGGTTGTGGTTTGCACGAGCCGTGTTCATTCGAGAACACCATCACATCGATCGACGGTGAAAGCTCGAGCGCATCGAGAATGCCGCGCAATGCGTAGCCGGGAGTGCGGCCGGTGTTGCTGATCAAGCCGATGCCGAAGCCGCGCGCTTTCAACTCGCGCAACGTTTCGGGCGCGCCGTTCACGGTCGCGGGAAGCACGTCGACGGCGGCGTTCGCGTATGCATGCTCGAGCTCCGCGAGCATCGCCTCATCGAACGACGCCGGATCGAGTTGCAGCTCGTCGAGAAAATGTTCGATCTGGCGGCGGCACGGGATGTCGACGTCCGAGGACCAGTACAACTCCTGACATTTGTGCCACAGCGCGCGATACGCATGCTCGATGCGATCGGCGATGGCGCTGTGTCCGCGACGCGCGAGGATCTCTTCCATGCGCGACATGCGCAGTCGCTCCTGCTGGCGCGAGAGCTCCGGCGTGTCGGTGATGAGTGTTTCCCAGAGATCGAAGGCGACGGCTTTCAGCATATGGGATTCAATTCAACTTAACGCGTCCGCCGAAACCTTCCTCGTATCCGTGAAAGTATTCGAGCGCGGGCTCGGGATGCCGCCAGCAGTAATAGCCGCCGCCGCTGTCGAAGTCGACGAGCCAGAGGCCTTTCACTTCGATGCCCATGTCGATGATCGTCTCGGCCCATTCCTGCACGACGCGCTGATAGTCGGTGGCCTGATCGGACGCGAGCGCATCGATGCGCTGCACTGCTTCGTGCGTGATGCGCTGCACGTCGGGCCAGAGCGCGAGAGCTTGTTCGTAGGTGAAGATTCGTTTCCGCAAGCGCGGCGGACTATACCTTTGGAGTGCGGTGGCGCAAGCCACCGCTTTCAAATCGCCGGGAATAAAGCGGTGGCTTGTGCCACCGCCCTCCAAATCACCGCATCCTCTCCCCTCGGTCCGAAAACTCGATCAACTTCGCGAGCCGCGACAACCGCGTCTCTTCTCGCTTCGCACTACTCACCCAGAACGCAAGCGTGCGCTGATATCCCGGCGGCTGCGCGATGAAGAACTTCCATGCTTTCGCGTGCCTGCGAAATTCTTTTTCGAGATCTGCGGGCAAGCCTTCGCGGCGCTGCTCGTACGAGTAGTTCGCTTGCTGCGCATCGGCCTTTGCGAACTCCGCGAGTCCTGCTTCGGTCATGAGCCCTTGTGCCTGCAGTTCCTTCGCGCGCCGGATGTTCACCGCACTCCACTTGCTCTTCGCTTTTCGCGGCGTGAAGCGAATCGTGTAGCTGTCCGCATCGAGACCCTTGCGCACACCATCGATCCAGCCGAAGCACAGCGCCTGATCGACCGATTCGGGCCACGTGATGCTCGGCAATCCCGAGCCTTTTCGATGAAAGCCGACGAGCAATTCGGCTGTGTCGCGATGATGCTTCTCCAACCAGTTGCGGAAGTCCGCGGGCGTGGCGAAGAACGTGGGCTTCATCCGTGCAGAATAGATTACGATCCGCGGCCGGGTTTTCGAGGCCTTGCGGGTTGTGCTAAAACGCGCACTGCATTCGTGCCCAAGTACACGAGGGAGGAACACCGATGTCGGTTGAGGAAAGGGTCAAGTCCATCATCGTCGAGCAGCTCGGCGTCGACGCGGAGGAGGTCACCCCCGATGCGTCGTTCGTCGAGGACCTCGGCGCCGATTCGCTCGATACGGTCGAACTGATCATGGCCTTCGAGGAGGA
>JBQCJC010000278.1:0-15366 GCA_051953135.1 Thermoanaerobaculia bacterium
AGGCAGCACGCAGCGTGATTCACGAAGTCGCGCGAGGGATTTTCGGAATCCTCAAAGGACGATAAGTCCGAAACGAAAAACGGCGGCCGAAGTGGCCGCCGTTTTTCGTTTCAGGCGTCGATCGAGACCCTCCGGCCCGCGGTGCAGAGAGAGAGAGGTAGCTTCAGCAATTTCCACGGAGGCACGCCCATTCGCCCGCTCTACCGTGGTTGGGTCCGAGGTGGGCGCGAAGCTGAAGGGTCTCGATCGACGCCCGAGTATTGATGATCAGTATTCTTCTCAAAGAGCCGCGTGCAAAAAACAAAAAGGGGCATTACGCCCCTTTGTTGCCGTTTTCCGGCGCGATGTGTAACCCGCGCGCAATCTATACCACGACCTCGACCTGAGGCGTGAGCCAGATCACAAAAAATTTACTGACGAGCTTTGTACCAGTCCGCGTTGATCTGCTCGAAATGCTTCCAGTTATCGGGCAGCAGGTCCGCGGGGAAGATGGCCTGAACGGGACACGCCGGCTCACACGCGCCGCAATCGATGCAGACTTCAGGATCGATGTACAGCATCTCGTAGTTGTTGAAGTCAGCTTCATCTTTCCGCGGGTGGATGCAGTCCACCGGACAGACGTCGACGCAAGCGGTGTCTTTCGTGTTGATGCACGGTTCGGCGATCACATAAGCCATTTCGAACGATTCCTCCGGACCTCGAAGTGCGGTGAATTGTACTGCGCTACTGCTCGTTCCATCGCTTGATGGATTCGATGACGTAGTCATTGCCCATGAACGACACGACGTCGCCCGACGCGTGGCCCATGAGTTTCTTCGCTACGTCCGATTGATTCGAATAGACGCCGTGCTCCGGATCCGATTCCCACGGGCCGAGAATCGTGACGGAACGTCGCGCGTCGCCGTTGCTCAACTCGAGCTTCGTTCCCACGCGCACGACGGAGATGTCGACCTGATTCGGCTCGAGCACACGCACACGCGAGATCTCGGCCGCAAGCTCGCCGACGCGAGCCGACAGATACTCGGCACGAGCACGCGCCGCTTTGTACTCGAAGTTTTCGCGAAGATCGCCAAGCTCGCGCGCGGCCTGCAGCGCTTTCGAGTTCGCCGGAATCTCGACGTTCTTGAGGTTGTGCAACTCCGCGCGTTTCTTCTCGAGTGAATCCGCGGTCGCGTAAACCGGCTCCTGCTGCGGCTCGCGCAACGTCGGATACTTCATCAGCGCCGCGCCCTTCACGATGTCGCGGCGATACTCTTCGAGCGCGCCGTAGCGATCCAGCGTTTCGACGAGACGACGCGCCTGCTCCTCGTTGTCGTTGTTCATGATGATGCGGATGCCGAGGCCACCCTTGTCGAACAGCTCGCGCAACCGCGCGCGCACGCCGGAGAATTCATCGTGCGTCAGCGCATCGAGGATCTGGAAGAGCAGGTTGTAGTTCGCCTTGTCGTTCGGCGACTCGTCATCGTTGAGGCGCTTCACGAACCAGTAGAACGCGTGCGGATGACGGCGCGGATAACGCAGCGTCTCGTCGATGAGACGATCACGCACTTCCGTTTGTCCGGCCTTCTCGAGCTCCGCGATGATGGACGTGAGGATGCGCGGCTCCTGATCGAGGAAGAACATCTCCGCGTAGACCTTCGCCCAGTCGGGATGCGATTCACGCACGACCGCGAGCGCTTTCTCACGCAGTGCTTTGTCCGTGACCGCGGCGACAGTGCGCGACGCCATCGCGCCGCCGAGAAGCGCAGTCGGATCAATCGGCGATTCGTACTTGCCGGGAAGCGATTCGAGCGTCGCGAGAATCTGCCACGACATCGCGGCATCGGTGCGCGCGAGCTTCGATGCTTCGGCCGCCAGCGCCGACGCGAATGCATCCGCGAGCGCTTGGCTGCGCGCGCTGTGTTTGCGCGCGAGATCGAGTTTCGTTTTCACATCGGCGCGATCGAAGTCGCGCTTGATCGCACTCTCCGCATCCGCGGATGATCCGGCGAACGCGTACGTCGCTTTCGCACCGGTGCCGCTCGTGACGACTTGCGGATTCTTGCGCGCCGCGGTCCACCACGACGTCCACTTCTCTTCCGGCACGATGCCGATCACCGCATCACGAACTTCGGCCATGACCATCGGCCGACCGAAACTCTGCAGCAGCTTTGCGAAAAATTCGGGCGGTGAATTCTTCGCCGCTTTCTTCAATCCTTCGGCGTCAGAGAACTTCTCGCGTAACACATGCCCTTCGGGCAGCGGGATGAGGAACTTTGCCGCGGCGCCGAGCGGAACGGAGACGCGCTTGTCTTTTTCGAAATCGAGGCGGCAGATGCCGAGCTCCGGATTGAGCTCGATGACGCAGCCCGCGCCGCGTCCGGACATGAAGAAGCATTCCCCTTCGTCGTAGTTCAGCCACATCTCGATTTTTTCTGCACGTTCGACGGGATTGCTCGCGGGGTCGTTGAAGTTCGCGATCTGGTAGGCGCGGGCGAAGCTCTTGTGCGTGCCGAGGGATTTTTTGAGGGATTCTTCGATGGGCTGACGAAGCTGGGCGGGATGTTTCGAGAGGCGGCCGAGTTCCTTGAGGACCTGCAGGCGCTGATACCAGAGCCCGCGCTCCTTCAAGGCATCGGCGAGCAGACCAAGGAGCGTATCGGATTGCGTTCGTTGCTCTGCTTTGCGTAGTGCCTTCGCCGCATTGAGAAACGCGTCTATGTCGGATGGATCGGAGTCGAGCTGCGTCATCCACAGCGACTCGAGATCATCGAACTTTTTTTTCTGAATGAGAGCGGAGGCGTCTTCGCGAAACGGCATGGGGCGCAGATTGTATAAACGAAAACGGCGAGCATGAAGCCCGCCGTTTGATTCTGCGCGTTTGCGCGGTTTATCTGCGCAGCTTGACGAGCGCCTTGAAGACGTCGAACGGAAGCTGTTCGGAGTGAACGATGTGGCGGAGGTGGTGCAGCGACGTGCGACGCTCCTTCACGTCATCCACGCTGATGTTGTGCTTCCGAAGAAGCTCGTGTGCTTTGTTCTCAGACATGGCTTTCCCCTACATGGTCAGTCGGATTGAGTGCAGGGCAACAGGGGAAACCCTCGGGTCATTCCGCACGAAGCGCATCGAGAATCTTCTCGTGTACGCCGCCAAACGCGCCTGACGACATCACGAGCACGACGTCGCCATCGCTCGCTTCCTTCGCGATGTGCCTCGCGATTCCGTCGAAATCGTCGATTTGCTCCGCCTGAATGCCGTCGCCGTTGAGTTTGCCGAGGATCGTTTCGACAGACATCATCTTGTCGAGCCCGTAACGCGTTTCGTAGCGTTCCTTGTAGAACACCGGCCCGATCACGACGCGATCGGCGGCATGAAATGCATCGATGTAGCCGCTCTCGAATTCCTTTCGCGACGACGAGATCGAGCGCGGTTCGAACAATGCCCACACGCGACGGCCGGGATAGCGCTTCTTCGCGCCCGCGACTGTCGTTGCGATCGCGGTGGGGTGATGCGCGAAGTCATCGATCACCGTGACGCCGCGCTCGACGCCACGCACTTCCATGCGCCGCTTGATCCCCTGAAACGTCTCGAGTCCTTTCTGAATCTCCTCTGCGCTGAGCCCGCGCAGCTTCGCGATGACCGCATCAGCAAGTGCGTTGAGCACGTTATGGCGTCCGGAGAGTGTGCTGCGGAAGCGAAACCATTCTGTCCCTTCCCACCACGCGGTGAATGCCGTTCCGTCCGGCGATTCTTCGACGTCCGTCGCAAACGCATCCGCGGTGCGATCCCAGCCGAATGTGACCCATCGTGCTTTCGCTTCTCCGCGCAAGCCCATGACATTCGCATCGCCGGCGTTCGCGACGATGACGTCGTTCGCACCGACCTGCTGTACTGCTTTTCTGAACGCGCTCACGATTGCTTCGAGATCAGCGTAGATGTCGGCGTGATCGAACTCGATGTTGTTCAGCAGCAGCGTGTTCGCGTGGTAGTGAAGAAACTTCGGGCCTTTGTCGAAGAATGACGTGTTGTACTCGTCGCCTTCGATGACGAAATCGGCGCCATTGCCGAGCTTGAAGTTCTGATTGAAGTTGAGCGGGATGCCGCCGACGACCATGCTCGGATCGCGTCCTGCTGCTTCGAGCAGCCACGCCATCAACGAGGTCGTGGTGGTTTTGCCATGAGTGCCGGTGATGACGATCGAGTGTTTCCCGCGAATGAACAACTCGTAAATCGCCTCGGGCATCGATGTGTATGGCAGATCCTGCTCGACGGTCGCGGCGGCTTCGGGATTCGTGCTCGCGGCGACATTGCCGATCACGACGAGGTCAGGGCGTAACGTCTCCAGATGCTCTTTCGTATACCCCTCGAGCACCGGAATCCGGAGCCGTTCCAGGTACGTCGACATCGGAGGGTAAACGTGCTGGTCGGAGCCGGAGACTTCGTAGCCGCGCTGCTGGAGCATGCCGGCGAGGGAGGCCATCGCGGTGCCCCCGATTCCGATGAGATACACGCGTCGAACGTCGGGTAGTTCTTTGAGGTGAGGCATTTCAGAACGTCGCTACTCGCAAAAGTCGTGCTCTGCACGCTTCGGCACCGCGGCGTTCGCCAGCGCGGACATCACGCGCGACTGTTTTGCGGCCCGTGGCGCGCACGCACCGCGTCCACTATAACTATGGAATGGTGCTTCCGGCAGCAATGTTCGGACGCACGGTAATCGGTACACCACAGGAGGATTTCTGCGCATGTCGAAGCGTTTGTTTGCCACGACTCTCGCTTTCGCTCTCACGCTGACGGCTCCCTTCGCCGTTGCGGCCGAGAAGAAGGCTGACACCAAGGCCGCCGAGACCGACGCGGCAAAGGCCCCGCGCCTGTCGCTGCTCGAACCGGTCAAGGATTTCGGGACTGTTCCCAAGGGTGAGAAGCTCGACTGGAGCTTCGAGATCAAGAACACCGGCACATCGGATCTCGAGATCATCGCCGCCAAGCCTGCCTGCGGTTGCACCGTTGCAGACTTCGACAAAGTCATCAAGCCGGGCGCAACCGGCAAAGTGACGGCGCACGTCGACACCACGAACTTCGCCGGCCCGATCTCGAAGGCCGTCATGCTCGAGACGAACGATCCGTCCGCGCCGAGCGCGCAGGTCACGATCGCCGCGGTCGTGAAGCCGTTCGTCGAAGCGTTCCCGAACGGATTCGTTCGCTACAACATGATCCAGGGCGACGTAGAGAAGCAGAGCGTCACGCTCTACTCGGAAGAAGAAACGCCGTTCGAGATCGTGAAGATCGAATCGCCGTCGGACTGGATCAAGGCTGACTTCGCGAAGCTCGACTCCGCGAGCGCGCTGCCGAAAGTCGGCCGCGCGGGCCAGAATCAGTATCGCCTCGACATCACCGTCGGCGGCGATGACGCGAAGGTCGGTCCGATCGCCGAGAAGGTTCACATCCTCACGAACTCCAAGCACCAGCCGGATTACTGGGTCAGCGTCACGGGCGTGATTCGTCCGTCCGTTCGCGTCGAGCCGACCGGCATCAACTTCGGCGAAGTCGCTCCGAGCGACGCCGCTGCAACGCGCACGATCGTGCTGCGCTCGAACGATCTGAAGACGCCGGAAAACTTCGTCGTGACGAAGGCTGAATCGGGCGTCCCGGGCGTCACCACTTCAGTCAAGCCGACGGACAAGAAGGGCGAATACGAAGTCACCTTGCAGGTCGGCAAGGACGCGAAGCCGGGCACGATCGACGGCAATGTCACGGTCTATACCAGCGACAAGGTGAAGCCGAGCATCGTCATCCCGGTCAAGGGCACGATCAAGTCCGCTTCGTAATTTCGATCAAATGTCTTCTTGAAACGGCGGGCTTCGCGGCCAGCCGTTTTTGTTTTCAGAGCACGACTGAAATCCCGGTTCCATCCCCAACCGCGAGGATGCTCGTGATCAATCGCTCATCCGTCGCAATGCGGTGATTGAACGCGCGCAACGCATCGGTGGATGCATCGTGCTCGCCCGCGGCGACGCGTCCCTTCCACAACAGGTTGTCGCACACGATGACCGCGCCGCGCTCGAGTTTCGGCAGCAGCGCATCGAGGTATTGCTCGTACTCGGTCTTCACACAATCGATGAAAACAAAGTCGAACGGACCGGCGAGACGCGGCAGCACTTCAAGCGCTGCGCCTTCATGAAAGACGACGCGACACTGCAGCTCCGCTTCGCCAACGAAGCTCTTCGCGGTGGCGAGCGTGTTGTGATCGATCTCGATGGTCTCGACGACTGCATCAGTGTCGCATTCGCGTCCAATGACGATCACGGAATAGCCGATGTTCGTCCCGACTTCGAGGACGCGCCGCGGACGTTTCGTACGCACGAGACCACGAATCAGTTGCGCGACTTCAGGATCGGCGATCGGATGGTTGTTCTCTTCGGCGAACTTTTCCATCCGCTCCAGCAACGCATCGCGCGCGGGAAGCAGCGAATCGAGATACTCCGCCTGATTGCGGCGAAGGATGGCGTCCATGCGATCTTTCATGGCGGCATTCTATGGTTCACGGAGTGTAGGTATCGGGATCGCTGCGTTGATCGACGATGGCAAGGACACGCACGCGTTTGCCCATGATGCGATAGTGCACGGACATCGGGAAATCGCGGATCGGCCTCGAATGAAGATCGCTATGAAGCGTCGGCGCACCGTTCGGGTAGTCGGCCACGAACGAGAGCGCTTCGTGAAGACGCAGCGTGAACGCACGCGCCGCGTTGGGCGACCGGCGCGCGTACCACGCGAAGATTCTTCGCCGGTCGCGACGAGCCTCACGAGACAGCGAGACTTTCACTCGAAGTCTTCGTCGTCTTCGTCGTCGTTCCAGAACTCTTCGAGCGAAAGCCCGGGATCTTCTCCTGATTCCATCAACGCATCGCGTCGCATGGACTCGGCGATCCATTTCTGCAATCGCACCGGATCCCACTCTTTGAGCGCTTCGAGATCACGCTCGTAAGATTCGCGGACGTGCTCCGGGAGCTCGTCGCCACCGCGGTCGTAAATGCGCATCGTCATGCGAAAGAGGCTACCTCGGATTTTTCTCCGAGTGTCAACGCGCTTCGACGGCTTCCTTCAATCGTTCAGCCTGGAAGTGCGAGATGAGCGGCTCGATCACGTTGTCGAGATTGCCGTTCATGATGTCGGGTAAGTTGTGGACGGTCAGTCCGATACGGTGATCGGTGCAACGGTCCTGCGGGAAGTTGTAGGTACGGATTTTCTCGCTGCGATCGCCGCTGCCGATCATGCCTTTGCGCGTGGCCGAAAGCTCGGCTTCGCGCTTCTGTCTCTCGATATCGTAGAGACGCGCTTTCAAAACCTTCAACGCTTTCGCGCGATTTTTGATCTGCGACTTCTCGTCCTGACACGATACGACCACGCCGGACGGAAGGTGCGTCATGCGCACCGCGGAGTACGTCGTGTTGACCGACTGACCACCAGGACCCGACGAGCAGAAGGTGTCGATGCGCAGGTCTTTTTCGTTGACCTGAATGTCGATGTCTTCGACTTCCGGCAACACGGCGACGGTGATCGCGGAGGTGTGAATGCGGCCCTGCGTTTCCGTCGCGGGAACACGCTGCACGCGATGCACGCCAGACTCGAACTTGAGTCGCGAGTACACCTTGTTGCCTTCGATCTGCAGCGTCGCGTCTTTGATGCCGTTCACGGACGAGTAGTTCGCGTCGGTGATCTCGACTTTCCAGCGACGCAGTTCGGCGTAGCGGATGTACATGCGCATGATCTCAGCGGCGAAGAGCGATGCTTCATCGCCACCGGTGCCGGCGCGCACTTCGACGAAGACGTTCTTGTCGTCGTTCGGATCTTTCGGCTGAAGCAGAACGCGCATCTCGGCTTCGAGCTGCGGCTCTTTCGGTTCGAGCTCCGCAAGTTCCATCTCCGCGAGCTCGCGCATCTCGTCATCGGCGCGCAGCATCTCGCGTGCGTCAGCGATGCGTTTCTGCACGTCGCGCAGCTCGCGAAACTTCGCCACGACCTCTTCGATCTCGGAGATCGATTTCATGGTCTCGCGATACGCGGCCACGTCCGTGACGATGGATGGATCGGCGATTTTTCGCTGGAGCTCTTCGTAGCGCTTTTCGATGTCGTAGAGTTTTTCGTACATGTGTTCTTCCGAGATTGTCAGCTCTCAGGAGAACGAAGAAAAACTCAGCGCGCGTCAGCTGTGAGAGCCGAAAGCTGACGGCTGAGACCTTCGTCGCTAAGCAACGGCGGCTTGTTCGGGCTCGACCGCGTCGTACAGCAACGCTTCCTTGAGCGCGATCAGCGCGATTTCGAGCTGCTTGTCATCCGGTTCTTTCGTGGTGATGCGCTGGAGCCAGAGGCCCGGGCGAATCAGCACTTTGCAAACCGGATTCGTGAGGTGACGCGCGGAGAAGCGAATGATCTCGTACGCGAGGCCGGCGATGATCGGGATGAGCACAACGCGCGCGCCGAACTTCACCGCGAATGGCGCCGTCGACGGAATCAGCGAGAACACGAGGATCGAGATCGCCATGACGAACATGAGGAAGCTCGTTCCGCAACGCGGATGCAACGTCGACTTCACGCGCGCGTTCTCGACGGTCAGTTCTTCATTCGCTTCGAAGGTGTAGACCGTCTTGTGCTCCGCGCCGTGGTACTGAAACACGCGCTTGATCTCATCCATCAGTGAGATGGACGCGATGTAGACGAAGAAGAAGACCGCGCGAATCACGCCGTCGATGGCGTTGTAGAGCACGTTCCCCATGTCGGGGAGGAGGTAGTGGCGAATGAGATTGGTGATGCCGAGGGGCGCGAGAATGAAGAGACCGACACCGAGGACGAGGGCGATGCCCATCGAGCTCGCGATCGCCCAGTTCGACATCTCAGGCTCACCATCTTCACCCTCGGACGCAACGCTCGCCGAGTAATTCAGCGCGCGCATACCGAGGATGAGCGACTGGATCAGCACCACCGATCCGCGCAGCACCGGCGTCTTGAGAAAGGGATACTTCGTCGTGACCGACGTGAGTTTGTCCTTCCTCAAGGCAACGCCGCCGTCGGGTTGCCGGACGGCGACGGTGTAGCCGGTGAGCGAGCGCATCATCACGCCCTCGATGACCGCCTGGCCACCGATGAGCATGTCGACGTTCTTGTCCTGTCCTTTATCTCCCGACGGCATGGCGGAAGTCAGACCATTCGTGAACGCGCCGAACGCGCCCGCGATGATCTTTGCCGCACCGCGCCAGGAGGAGGACATTACTTCGCCGCCTTGGCCGTCTTCGCGTACTTCTTCTGGAAGCGATCGATACGGCCGGCCGTGTCGACGAGCTTCTGCTTGCCGGTGAAGAACGGGTGGCACTTCGAGCAGATGTCGACGCGCAGTTCTTTCTTGGTGGAGCCGGTGGTCCAGCCTTCACCGCACGCGCAGTGAACGTTGACCTGCTGATATTTCGGATGAATCTCTGGTTTCATTGAACGTACCTCGGTAGTTTCTGGCGACTAGGGAACGGGCAGTATAGAAGAATTAATCCATCGGGGCGGCCGGCCACACGGGCTAATGGCCTCCGAAGGCTCTCCATACCCAGAACATGCACGCGCCGATGAATGCCGACATCGGAATCGTCAACACCCATGCCCAGACGATTTTTCCCGCGATGCCCCAGCGAACCGCGCTCAGGCGTCGCGTCGCGCCGACACCAACGATCGCACCGGTGATCGTGTGCGTGGTCGAGACCGGTACGCCGAGGTGTGTGGCGATGAAGAGTGCCGCGGCGCCGGCAGTCTCGGCCGCAAATCCCCCAACCGGCTGCAGGCGCGTGATCTTAGAGCCCATCGAATGGATGATTCGCAAGCCTCCGCTGAGCGTGCCTAACGCGATCGCCGCGTGCGCCGCGAGAATCACCCACAGCGGAATCGTGAATGTCTTGAGATAGCCCGCGGTGAAGAGCACGCCGGCGATGATGCCCATCGTCTTCTGCGCGTCATTGCCGCCGTGGCCGAGGGAGTAGAGCGCCGCGGAGACGAGCTGCAGTTTTCGAAACGTGCGATCGACACGTACAGGCGTCGCGCGCTGAAACAGACAGTAGATGATGACCGTGATGATCAGCGCGAGCACGAGTCCGATCAGCGGCGCGAGGACGATGTAAATCAGCGTCTTCGTCCATCCGGAAAGGATGACTGCCCCAAATCAGAAGTTCGCGATCGCCGCACCTGCATATCCCCCGATGAGCGCATGGGAGGAACTGGTCGGCAGGCCGAAATACCAGGTGATGAGATCCCAGATGATCGCGCCCATGAGGCCGCCGAAGATGACGCCGAACGTCACGGCGTCGAGATCGATCATTCCTTTGCCGATCGTCTTCGCCACCGCGGTGCCGAACGTGAACGCGGCCACGAAGTTGAAGAACGCGGCCCAGACGACAGCTTGTCCCGGCGAGAGCACGCGCGTCGAGACGACGGTCGCGATCGAGTTCGCGGCATCGTGAAAGCCGTTGATGTAGTCGAACGCGAGTGCGACGACGATGAGGCCGATGACGGTCAGAAGCAGCATCGTCTCAGCCGTGCTTCACGACGACGTTCTCGAGCAGGTTCGCGACGTCTTCACAGGCGTCGGTCGCTTCCTCGAGGATGTCGTAGATCTCTTTCCACTTGATGACGATGATCGGGTCTTTCTCTTCATCGAAGAGATTGCCGATCGCGGTCTTGTGAACGCGATCCGCTTCGTTCTCGAGACGGTTGATCTCGATCGCGCGCTCGAGCACGCCTTTGCGTTGTTCGAGTGCTTCAACCGCCGCGCGGATCTCATCGGTCTGCTGAATGATGATGCGCGTCAGCTCGCGCGCGCCGCCACGGACTTTGTCGATGCGGTAGAGCGGAATGAGCGACGCGGCGTTGTCGATCGCGTCCATGACGTCATCGAGCGTGCGCGCGAGCTCGTGGATGTCTTCGCGATCGATCGGCGTGACAAATGTTTTGTTGAGGCGCTGAATGATCTCGTGGGTGAGGAAGTCGCACTGGTGCTCGACTTCCTTGATCTCGTGGGCTTTGTCGGCAAGCGGCGGATCGACCGCAAACATTGCCTCGAGCAGCCGCGCACCATGACGCAACTGGTCGGCCATCATCTTGAAATCGTCGTAAAACTTTTCTTCACGCGGGATGAGACGGAATCGTGCCAAAGGGGGACCTCCTCCGGAAAGGCGCGCGAATTCTATACGAGCGGCATCCGCACTTCGAAAACAGCGCCCCCCTCGGCCCGATTGAACGCACGAATCGCCCCCCCGTGCGCGGCAACGAGATGCTTCGCGATCGCCAGTCCGAGTCCGGTCCCGGGACGCGAGCGGCTGCGATCGACGCGATAGAAACGGTGGAAGATTCGCTCGAGCTCCTGCGGCGGAACGCCCGGACCTTCATCCGAGACACGCACGATCGCTTCGCCGTTTTCCACCGCGATCTGGACCGCAACTTCTCCCTGACCGCCGCCGTGTTTGCACGCGTTGTCGAGCAGGTTCGAGAAGATCTGCTGCGCGCGCGACGGATCGAGACTCGCAATCGCCTCTTCGCCTTCCACGCGAAAATGAATCTTCTCGTTGCGTCCTTCGAAGTCTTCGATGAGGTCGTGCAGCAACTCGCGCAGCGCGACCGGACGTTTGTGCAATTCGATCTCGCCGGTCTCGATGCGATTGAGCTCGGAGAGGTCGTTCACGAGCCGTTCGATACGCGTGATCTGGCGCTGCATCACGTTGCGCAGTTGCACTTCCTGCTCGCGCGTAAGGCCGCCGTGCTCGAGTGTCTCGGCGGCCGATTTCATTCCGGCGAGTGGCGTGCGCACTTCGTGGGAGAAGTCGTCGAGAAACTCTTTGCGCACGCGCTGCAGGCGTTCGATCGGCGTGATGTCGATGAACAGCGCGACCGCGGCGATTTCCGCTGATGCAACGGGCACGGCGCGCACTTCGATCTGCCGCTCGTTTTCGCCGCTGCCGACACTCACGCGATCCGCGGACGGCGTTCCATGCAGCGCGCCCTGCAATGCGTTCGCGACGGTTTGCTTGCGCACGACTTCGAGCACGGAGCGTCCATTGAGATCGCCGGTTGCTTCGAACATCTCGGCGAAGCGCGAGTTGGCGAATACGACGCGACCGCGCGGCGAGATCGCGAGCAACCCTTCGCCGAGGGAGGAAACGATTTCGGCCATGGCAGCGCGATGCTCGTCGTGCGATGCGCGCTGACGCACGATCTGCGATCGCAACTCCTCGACCGCACGCGCGAGATCATCGAGCTCCTGGTGATACGGCCGCACCGCAACCGCGCTGTCGTTCTTTTCGACGGCGCGTCGCGCACGATCGGTCAGTTCATCGAGATCGCGCGCGCGACGCAGCGCCCACAACGACACCGCGGTCCACGGAACCATGAACGCGAGAAACGCGGCGATCGAAAGCACGACGCCAGCGGGTTTGGTCGCACCGGCGTGCTGCAACGAGGCGCCGAATCCCCACGACACCGCGATCGCGATGACTAAGGAGACGAGGAGAAGGACGCGAAGGGGATGCACGGATGCAGCAGTTTATTCTTCGAATCGATAGCCGTACCCAATGACGGTTTGAATCCGATCCTTACCAATCTTCTTGCGCAGGTTGCGAATGTGCGCGTCGACAGTGCGCGTCTCCACATCATCCGCGACCTGCCAAACCTCGGAGAGAATCCGATCTCGCGACACGACTGCCGGACGATTGCGCACGAGCATCCACAGCAGCTCGAGCTCTTTCTTCGCCAGCTTCACTTCGTCGCCATCGACATAGACGCGAAGCGTGCGTCCGTCGATGCGCAGCTTTCCATCGTCGTAGACCGCGGCATCATCGCCGGCGCCTTTCGAGCGTCGCAGAATCGCGGTGACGCGCGCGAGGAGCTCGCGCACGCTGAACGGTTTCACGAGGTAATCGTCCGCGCCGAGCTCGAGACCCATGATGCGATCGGCTTCCGAGCTGCGCGCGGTGAGCATGAGAATCGGCAGTTTCGACGTCGCGGGATTGCGGCGTAGTTCGCGACAAATCGTGAAGCCGTCGAGATCGGGAAGATTGAGATCGAGGATGAGGAAATCGAATCCGCCCTGCTGCACGCCGAGCAGACCTTCATGTCCGTTCGTGAAGGACGAGACGAGATAACCCTCGCGCTCGAGATTCATGCGCACGGTGAGTGCGATGTCCTGATCATCCTCGATGATGGCGAGGCGTTGCTGGCTACGACTCATTGGCGTTCGAGTGTTTGATCACTTTGCCTTCCGCGAGATAAACGACCATCTCGCAGATGTTGGTCGCGCCGTCCGCCATGCGTTCGAAGTACTTGCCGATGAACGTGAGGCGTATGGCGCGGGAAATGTTGCGCGAGTCTTCGAGCATGTACGTGAGCAGCTCGCGGAAAGATTGTTCGGTGAGAAGATCGACTTCGTCGTCACGCGCGATGACTGCACGCGCGAGTACCGGATCGCGTCGCACGAACGCGTCGAGCGACTGGCGAACCATGTCCTGCGCCATGCGCGCGAGACGCGGAATGTCGATGAGCGGTTTCAGTGGCGGTTCGCGATTCAGCTCCATCGCGCGCTCGCAGACGTCGACCGCAAGATCGGCGATGCACTCGAGCTCGGGCGTGATTTTCATCGCCGCGGCAACGAAGCGCAGATCGACCGCGGCCGGCTGCATCATCGCGATCAACTCGATCGTGTGCTGATCGATCTCGAGCTCCATGTGATCGACCTGCGTATCCGCATCGATGACGCGCTGGGCAACGCTCGTGTCGCGCTCGAGCAACGCACGAATGGATTCGTTGATCTGATCCTCCACCATGGCACCCATGCGGAGGAGCAGTTCCTTGAGATGTTCGATTTCCTTGTCGAAGTGACGAAGCACTAGCCAAACCTTCCCGTAATGTAGTCCTCGGTCAGTTTCTGCGAGGGATTCATGAAGATCGTACGCGTTTCGTCGAACTCGACGAGCTTCCCGAGCATGAAGAACGCCGTGCGATCCGAGACGCGCGCGGCCTGCTGCATGTTGTGCGTGACGATGACGATCGTGTAGTTGTTCTTCAACTCGTACACGAGCTCTTCGATTTTCTGCGTGGCAATCGGATCGAGCGCGGATGCCGGCTCGTCCATCAACAGCACTTCGGGATCGACCGCCAGTGCGCGCGCGATGCAGAGTCGCTGCTGCTGACCGCCGGACAACGCCAGCGCGCTGCTGTGCAGCCGGTCTTTCACTTCTTCCCACAACGCCGCGCGCTGCAACGAGCGCTCGACGGTTTCATCGAGCACGCGGCGATCCTTCGTGCCGCCGATGCGCAATCCGTACGCAATGTTTTCGTAGATCGACTTCGGGAACGGATTCGATTTCTGGAAGACCATTCCGATACGACGGCGCAGCGTGACGACGTCGACGTTCGGCGCGTAGAGATCCTGTCCGCCGACCGCGATGCGTCCTTCGACGCGCGCGCCCGGAATGATGTCGTTCATGCGATTGATCGAGCGCAGAAACGTCGATTTGCCGCAGCCCGAAGGGCCGATCAGCGCGGTGACCTGATTCTCCGGGATGTCGAGCTCGATGCCGTGCAGCACCTTCGACTCGCCGTAGAAGAAGTTGAAATTGCGGACTTCGATCTTCGTCGGCGTCGCCGGTTGTGGCTCCATCGTGCGAATCGGAGTCGTCGTCGTGATCGTGGGAGATACGATTTCCATAGTCGTCATCGAGTCCTCGAGCGCGTGCGCATGCGGATGATCACGCCCGCGAGATTGAGGAGAAATGTGAGTGCGAGCAGAACGAAGACCGTGCCGTACAACAGCGGCTTCGTGGCTTCGACGTCAGGCGACTGCGTCGAGAGAATCAACACGTGATAGCCGAGGTGCATGAACTGATCGGTCACGTTGTTCGGCAGGAACGGCAGGTAGTACGCCGCGCCAGTGAAGAGAATCGGCGCGACTTCGCCCGCGCCGCGCGAGATGCCGAGAATCGCGCCGGTGAGAATGCCGGAGAGCGATCCCGGCAGCACAACGCGGCGAATCGTTTCCCAGCGTGTCGCACCAAGTGCGAGCGATGCTTCGCGCAAATCCTGAGGAACCGTTCGCAGCGCTTCTTCCGTCGCGACGATCACGGTCGGCAGCGTGAGCAGCGCGAGCGTGCACGCGGCCCACAGCAGTGAGCCCTGACCCCAATGCACTTCGCCCGGAGCCTGCGTCGCGCGATCGATCGCACGGCCGATGAACTGAATGAAGAAGCCGAGGCCGAAGAGGCCGAAGACGATCGACGGAACGCCCGCCAGGTTGGCGATGCAAACGCGAATGGTCCGGGCGATTTTCGAATGAGCGGGGGCATACTCGGTCAGGTAAATCGCCGTTA
>JBQCJC010000279.1:0-9443 GCA_051953135.1 Thermoanaerobaculia bacterium
GTGCGGCAGCGCGAGCTGCCGCTCTCATCTCGACGCGAAGCAAAAGCGGCAGCTTGCGCTGCCGCACTCCAAACTACGCCGTCACTTCCTCACCCACCGGCACCTCCACCACGCGGAACGGCAGCTGTCCCGGATAGTGCGTCGCTAGCACCGGCATCGCGACGTTGTAAACCGGCGCCGCGCCTTTCGTTCGTCCTTCCGGCGATCCGCGATGCGCGTGACCGTGGAACACGGCATTCACGCGATAGCGATCGATCGGCTCTTCGAGTCGCGACGATCCGAGGAACGCCACGATTTCGAGAGGCTCTCCTTCGACCGTGGCCTGAATCGGCGAGTAATGCAGCACGCCAATTTTTTGCGGCGTACGCAAACGCGCCAAAGCCGCTTCGAGCTTCAGCGATTCGTTGATCGCCTCATGCACGAAGTCTTTGATGATCTGCTCGCCCCACGCGCCTAACGCGCGACGGCCGAATCCGCCGGCGAAGCCTTTCACACCCGCGAAGCCAACGCCGTGCAATTCGTACGAATCCCCATCGAGCACGACCACGCCTGCGTCGGCGAGGATCGAGACGAGCTCCTTCTCGTTGTTCGATTCGCAATCGTGATTGCCGAGGACGGCGATGGCGGGGATGCGCAGCGATGACGTGATCTCTTTCGCCAACACCTTCGCCTCCTCGGACGTGCCGTAGTCCGTGAGATCGCCGCACAGCAGAATCACGTCTGCCTCTTCCGTTGCTTTCGCGAACAGCGGCTGCAGCATTCCCGCGGATGTTTTCTTCACGTGAATGTCGGCGACGGCGGCGATGCGAAGTGTCGAGCGTTCCATGTCACTTCGCTCCATCAATCGCGATGCCTGCCGTCCACAAGTCGATGTCGTGCGATGACATCGTGTCATGCACGACACGCGCGTCTTCGTAGCCCCACTCGCGAATGTCTTTCAGATACTGCTGCCGCGAGACGATCGTGCCGTAGTTGACGCGCTCGTCCGCATTGCCCGCGAGCGTTTCGGCGCGAACGCGCGCGGTCAGCTCATCCATCACCCAGCGCGGCACTTGCTCGCGATCACTCGGATAGATGAAGCCGAACAGCACGACATGCGCGTACAACGCGCGCCAGAACGGACCGAACCGCTCGAGCATTCGCTGCCAGTCGAGACGATCGCCCATCGCACGAATCACGTGCGCAACGTCAGCGCCATCGAAGCGCTCGCGCTCCATGATCAGTCCCTTCGACCAGATCATCTCTTCAGCCGGAATCAACTGCACCGGCACGCCGAACACGACGTCATCGACCGCGTGCTCGAACCAACGATCGTCGACTTCCGCGACGCCATTGCCCGCGCTGTAGATCAGGTCGACGAAATCGTCGCCCTTGTATGCCTTGCCGAGCCAGTGCGGAAACGTGAGCTCCGCTTTGTAGCCGTGTTTCTGAAACGCCCAGGCCGCGCGACCGAAGTCTTCGCGGCGAATGAACACGTCGAAGTCTTTCGTATGGCGCTCGATGCCGGTGTAGCGAGCGAATGCGTACGCGCCGCCGACGAGGTGAGGAATCGCGGCGTCCTTCAGAATCGCGAGTGCATGACGGTAGAACCTCATACTCGCATCGGAGAGGCCGGCTTGTTCTATCGCAGCCATGTGGTCCCTGCTTTCTTCGCGTCAAATAACTGTTGACGCGAGAGCAGAAAAAGCAGGTTTTGTGCCGCGAAAGTGAATGCGTAAGCGGCGCTGTTGCCACAGGTTACGGACCGTCGGAGCGCCTTAATTCACCACGGCCGGACCGATCATGATCGGCGAGCCGGTGGTCGTGATCTTGAAATCAGGCGGTGAGCTGCCGATCACCAGCGATCGCTTGTCCGCGGCCCATTTGCCGAGGCCGGAATCGCAATTCTTCAGTGCGCAGAGGATGTGCGCGGATGCGGTACGCGCCTCGATCTTCGGAACGGTGCTACTTTGCTGCACCTTCAATGCAACCGATCCTGCACGCGAGTACGCCTCGGCGCGACCGCTGATGCGATCGAGCGTGATGCCGCCGCTGTCGGTCGAGATCACGTACTTGCCGATCGACTGCACGACAGAAATCCCACCACCGGTCGCCGACGCTTTCACGCGACCGTGCATGTTGCGAATCGCAACGCCGCCGTTCTTCGCGTGAACATCCACATACGTGTTCTTCGGAACGAACAACGTCAGGTTCACCCACCACACCTGCGTCGCATCGATCTGCGGACCGAGCGCTTCAATACGGCCGTCGTTGTACGAGACGTTAATCGCGCCGAGGGCGCGCTGAGCCTGTTCGCGCGAATTCGCGGCGGCAAAGCGACACACCTGCAATCGCGCGAACGGCTTGTTCCAGCCGCGGACGGAAACACCGCCTTCCTGACTTGCGTCGAGGCGTAACCGCGGCTCTTCGCCAGTGAGCTGAATCTCGCGCTGCTCGGAATCGTTGACTGTCGCACTGAACGTGGTGAACGTCGTTTTGTAAAAGTGGTCGCAATCGCCCGTCGTATCGGCGGAGTGATCCTGTTCGGATCCAATGATCTGCCGCTCGTACGCTGCGCCTGCCGGAATCGCCACGAAAAGCGCGATCGACAGAAATAGGGCCACCCGTCTCATACGGTCTCTGATGTCTATACGGTTACGAACCAGATTCGGTTAGGTTTCGAAAATGCTTTTTACGGCACAACAGGCGGAATGTACGGCAGCGTCTGTGCGAACAGCCAGCACAACAGCAGCACGAGCGGCGCGTGAAAGAGCAGTTGCAGGATGGAGTAGCCGGCGAGGTCGCGCGCTTTCACGTTGAGAATGCCCATCAGCGGCAGCATCCAGAACGGGTTCACGAGATTCGGCAGCGCCTCGGCCGCGTTGTAAATCTGCACCGTCCATCCGAGGTGCACGCGCCATGAGTTCGCCGCCGCGATGACGTACGGCGCTTCGATCACCCACTTGCCGCCGCCGCTCGGCACGAACATGCCGAGGATCGCGGAGTAGAGTGCGACGACGATCGGGAACGTGCCCTTCGTCGTGATGCCGACGAACACGTCCGCGAGTCGCTCGGCAATCGGCGTCTTCGAGATCATCCCGAAGATGCCGCCGTAGAACGGAAACTGAATCAGCACGCCGGCGGTCGCCGGAACCGACTTCGCGACCGCGCGCAGAAACGAGCGCGGTCGCCAGTGCAGCAGCAAGCCGATCGCGAGGAACGCGAGATTGAAGTTGTTGAGATCGAGCGCCGCGAGTCCGCCCTTCTCGACGAATTGCTGCGCGAGAAACCAGAGCATCAGCAGCGCGATGAGAATCGAGAGAATCGGATTGTTCTCCGCGCGTTCGCCCGGTGTTGCAGGAGGCGCAACGACCTCTTCGACGACATCGCGCTGCGGCATCGGCTTCGCGTCTTCATCGCGCGGCGCGGAGTAGTACGCGACGAGAATCGACACGACGATCAGCACGAACGCCATCACGAGGTTCTGCCAGAGCAAGATCGTCTGCGTCAGCGGAATCACGCCGGTGATCGGAAGCAGCGATGCGGGGATCGACGACTTCGTCGCTTGCAGCAACGCCGCGGAGGACGAAAGTCCGAGCGCCCACACGCTGCCGAGGCCGAGGTAGGCGGCGGCGCCGATCGCGCGATAGTCGACGCGCGGATTGCGTCGCGTGATCTCGCGAACGAGCAATCCCGTGAAGATCAGCGACAGTCCCCACGACAGCAACGAAGACAGCATCGCGAACGCCGCGACGAATGCGACCGCGCCGCGACCCGTCTTCGGAATCGTCGCCAACTTGGCGGTGAGACGCGCAATCGGCGGCGAGCTCGCGACCACGAATCCGCCGATGATCACGAGCGCCATCTGCATCGTGAAATTCACGAGCGACCAGAAGCCGCTGCCGAATTCGTACGCGAGCTTCGACGGTGCGACACCGATCGTCAGACCGCCGAGAAACACCAGCACGATCGCCGCGAGTGCGAAGACGAATGCGTCGGGAAACCAGCGCTCGCACGCATCGGCGATGCGCGATCCGATGCGCGCGAGCAGGTTCGTGTCGGTCTGCATTCGTCTATGGTGCCGATCGTCGCAATCTTCTGGCAATCGTTGTGCACGCCGCGTGGTGCATGGCAACAGCACAAGCGACGACCGATCACGATGCAATTCGTCAGTGGGTGGAAGCGCGCGGCGGACATCCCGCGCGCGTGGCAGCGACGGGCACGAGCAGCGACCCGGGGATTCTGCGCATCGACTTTCCGGGCTACAGCGGCGACGACACGCTCGAGGAAATCGGCTGGGACGAATTCTTCGAATGGTTCGATCGCGACGGACTGGCGCTGCTGATTTCAGATGAGGAAGACAGCCGGTTCAGTAAGTTCGTGAGTCGCGAGACCGCGGAGGCTTCGCCGTCTTCATCTACATCATCATCTTCATCCGCGAAGCGCGCGACGCGACGCGCCACCGCGAAACGTTCGTCTTCGAAGAAGGCCGCGGCTTCGTCGAAGAAGACGTCCGCGAAGAAGGCCTCGGCGAAGAAAGCGGCCTCCTCGTCTTCGAAGAAAGCTTCCTCCTCGAAGAAGACGTCCGCGAGGAAAGCGGCTCCTGCGAAGAAAGCAGCATCGTCATCAAAGAAGAAGACCGCCACCTCTTCGAAGAAAGCGGCCTCCTCGAAGAAGACGTCCGCGAAGAAAGCGGCGAATGCGAAGAAAGCAGCGTCAAAGAAAGCTGCATCGTCATCAAAGAAGAAGACCGCCACTTCTTCGAAGAAAGCTTCAGCTTCGAAGAAGACATCCGCGAAGAGAGCCGCGCCTGCAAAGAAATCCGCCGCAAAGAAAACAACGCCTTCGAAGAAGCGCAGCGTCACTTCCTCAAGGAAAGCAACTTCCTCGAAGAAAGCCGGCAGCGGCACCGGCTCCGTCACCACCACGAATCACAACGAGATTCGTCGCTGGGTCGAAGCGCGCGGCGGCTTCCCTGCACACGTGAAACGCACCGGACGCAAACGCAACGATCCGGGCGTGCTACGCATCGACTACCCGGGCTACAGCGGCACCGACACGCTCGAGCGCATCGACTGGGAGGATTGGTTCCAAGCCTTCGATCGCAACAAGCTCGCGTTCCTCTACGACAAGAAACGAAACTCGCGCTTCTCGAAGCTCGTGAACCGGTAGACTCGCGCCCGTGAGTCGCGAGGTTCAACGCTGGGATCCCGTTCCATTCCCGCATGACGACCGCGCGGTCGCGACGCGCATCGAGCATCGCGACCGCCTGCAGTCATTCTCGATCGACGCGGCAAAGCTCGCCGCCGAATTGAATCGCCACGTGCGCGGCGAAGTGCGCTTCGACGATGGCTCGCGCGCGCTGTACGCCACCGACGCATCGAACTATCGGCAGACACCGATTGGCGTCGTGGTTCCGCGCGATGCCGATGATGTCGTCGCAACCGTCGCACTAGCCCGCAAGTACGGCGCGCCCATCCTCGGCCGCGGCGCCGGAACGAGTCTCGCCGGGCAGTGCTGCAACGTCGCGGTCGTGCTCGACATGTCGAAGTACATGCACCGCGTCGTGGAGATGAATCCCTCCGCGAAGTACGCGCGCGTCGAGCCCGGCATCGTGCTCGACGATCTGCGTCGTGAAGCGGAGAAACACACGCTCACGTTCGGCCCCGATCCCGCGACGCACGCGCAGTGCACGTTAGGCGGCATGATCGGCAACAACTCCTGCGGCGTGCACTCGATCATGTCTGGCAAGACCGTCGACAACATCGAGTCGCTCGAAGTGCTCACGTATGACGGCTTCCGCTTTCGCGTCGGCGCGACGCCGGAAGACGAGCTCGAATCGATCATCAACGGCGGCGGACGCGTCGCCGAGATCTACCGAAATCTCAAAGGAATTCGCGACAAATACGCGAATCTCATTCGCGAAAAATATCCGCGCATTCCGCGCCGCGTGTCCGGCTACAACCTCGACGAGCTCCTGCCGGAGAACGGATTTCATGTCGCGCGCGCGCTGGTCGGCAGCGAGTCGACATGCGTGCTCGTGCTCGAAGCGACGACGAAGCTCGTCTACTCGCCGCCGCATCGCGCGCTCGTCGTCGCGGGATACGAAAGCGTTTATCACGCGGCCGACGATGTGCCGCGCGTGTTGTCGTTCGGTCCGATCGGTCTCGAAGGTTTCGACGATCTGCTCGTGCGCGATCAGCAGTTCAAGAAGATGAATCCGCACGGTATCGCGCTGCTGCCTCCAGGCGCCGGATGGCTGCTCGCGGAGTTCGGCGGCGATTCGCTCGACGAAGCGATGGACAAGGCGCAGAAGCTCGCGACGACGATTCGCGACGCGCGCATCTTCGACAACGCGTCGAAAGAAGCGCGCTACGTGTGGGCCGTGCGCGAATCGGGACTCGGCGCGACGGGCCACGTTCCAGGCAAGCCTCTGATGTGGGAAGGATGGGAAGACGCCGCGGTGGCGCCGGAGAAACTCGGCAGCTATCTGCGCGATCTCCGCAAGCTGCTCGAGCGTTTCAACTACGGCGGCGATTTGTACGGGCACTTCGGCGACGGCTGCGTGCACACGCGCACGAACTTCGATCTCACGAACACCGCGGGCATCGTGAAGTTCCGCGCGTTCCTCGAGGAAGCATCGGATCTCGTCGCGTCGTATGGCGGCTCGTTCTCCGGTGAACACGGCGATGGTCAGGCGCGCGCGGCGTTGCTCGAGAAGATGTTCGGTCCCGAGTTGATGCAGGCGTTCAAAGAGTTCAAAGCGATCTGGGATCCGGAGTGGAAGATGAATCCCGGAAAGCTCGTCTCGCCGTACGAGCCGGACGAGAATCTGCGACTCGGCTCCGAGTATCAGCCGTGGAATCCGCAAACGCATTTCGCATACGCCGAAGATCACGGTCGCATGAATCACGCGGCGTTGCGCTGCGTCGGCGTCGGACGTTGTCGCAGACTCGACGGCGGCACGATGTGCCCGAGCTATCAGGCCACGCGCGAAGAAGAGCATTCGACGCGCGGCCGTGCGCGATTGCTGTTCGAGATGTTCGAAGGCGAGACGATTCCGAGCTCGTGGGACAACGAGGTCGTGAAGCAATCGCTCGATCTCTGTCTCGCGTGCAAAGGCTGCAAAGGCGATTGCCCCACGCAAGTCGACATGGCGACTTACAAAGCCGAGTTCATGTCGCACTACTACGAATCGCATCGACGTCCGATCGCGGCGTACACGATGGGACTCATTCAGATGTGGGCGGGCTTCGCGCAGCACACGCCGCGGCTCGCGAATTTCATGATGTCGCTCGCGAAACCATTTCTGCACGTCGCGGACAAACGCACGATGCCGCGCTTCGCGAAGCAGACGTTCATTCAGCGCTTCCGAACGGAACGCATCGCACAGAAGGAACCGCGCGGACGCGTCGTGCTGTGGCCAGATACATTCAACAATCACTTCCGTCCCGACACCGCGAGCGCCGCGCTCGAAGTGCTGCAGACGCTCGGCTACGACGTCACAATTCCACGCAAGCGCGTGTGTTGCGGGCGTCCGTTGTACGACTGGGGATTTCTCGATCGCGCGAAAGCGCAGTTGCGCGAAACGCTCGACGTGCTCAAGCCGGAGCTCGATGCAGGATTGCCGATCGTCGGACTGGAGCCGAGTTGCGTGTCAGTCTTCCGCGACGAATTGCTCGGTCTCTTCCCGAACGACGAATCCGCGCAAAAGCTCGCCGCATCTGCGATGACGCTCAGCGAATTTCTCGCGCGCGAAAACGTCGAGTTACCCGCGGTGCACGCAAAGGCAATCGTGCAGGCGCACTGTCATCACAAATCGATCATGCGCTTCGATACCGAGGAAGCGGTGTTGCGCAAACTCGGCATCGACGTGACGCATCCCGACTCCGGTTGCTGCGGCATGGCCGGCGCGTTTGGCTTCGAGGAAAAGAATTACGACTTGTCGATGAAGATCGGCGAACGCGTTCTGCTGCCGATGGTGCGCGACGCATCGAACGACACGCTGATCATCGCGAATGGCTTCAGTTGCCGCGAGCAGATCGAGCAGAGCACGCAACGCAAAACGTTGCACCTTGCAGAGGTCGTACGTTTAGCCTGGGAAGACTAGGCGGTACGACCGCCGGCGCTGCTTGCTTCGCTGAGGCGCGTACGGCGCTAAGACCTCACGACGACCGTAAGCGACGAAGCGACCGTACGTGCCTCAGCGAAGCAACCCGCGCTGCCGGTCGTACCGGCCCGGCTGTAACAGAATCCCGAACCAGTCGTGCCGAAATCGCGTCGCGGGCGCAACGTTCAACTGCACACCCGTACAATCCGCCCATCGTCAAATGGGGATAAGAAGAATGTTGCGCAAGAGCGTTGCTGTCGCGTTCCTGCTGCTGCTCAGCGGTTGTGCGCTGTACACGGACGTGAGTGTGAGTCCGCTGACGCTGCTGCCGACAAACGTCGAGCGCGGGTCCGATCTGAAGTCGATGTACGACAAAGCGGATTACATCCGCGCGATGGAGCTCGCTCCGACGATCGACGCGCGCAACAAGCAAAGCGCCAATGATCTCGCCGCGCTCGGCAAGGTGTATCTCGCCGCGGGACGCTTCGATGACGCGCGCTCGCGATTGCGTGCGGCCCTCGATCTCGATCCGTTTCGCAGTACCTACGCGGATGTCGCGTGGGACCTCGCGCAAGTCGAATATCTCGCGAACAATTTCGAATCGAGTCTCGAGTGGGCGCAGATCGCCGAACAACGCGGACTGCAGATTCGCGCGTGGCATCTCAAGTATCTCGAGTCGCTCAAGAACGTCCCGGTCTATCGATTCCGCGGTGCGAGCTCGCATGCATTGCCGTTCCGCTTCGGACGTCCCGACGTGCCGCGCGTTGCGACGCGTCTCAATGGAACGAAAGACGTCGACGCGATCATCGACTCGGGCGCGGTGTTGTCGATCATGTCGCAGCGACTCGCGCGCACGTTGCCGGTGCGCAGTCTCGGCGAGATGGAAGGAACGTTCTTCGGTCTGTTAGGCGAGCCGATTCAGGTGAAGTTCGGCATCATCGACACGCTGGCGCTCGGCGACATGGTCATCGAGAACGTGCCGGTTGCAATCATGCCGGACGAGAAGATGCGCTTTCTGATCAATAAGCGCGAAGGCAAAGAGTTCCACATGGATTTTCTCCTCGGCTCGAATCTGCTGAAGGAGTTCCGCCTCGAGCTCGACTTCGATCGCAATCGCGCGGTCTTCACGCGCCTGACAGACGCGGAACGGCGTCCGGATGCGAATCAGAATCTCTTCTTCGAAGGATTCCGTCCGCATGTGCGCGGCGCGATCAATCGGCGCGCCTGGTATCTCTTCGTGCTCGATACCGGATCGGAGATCACGTTCCTCAACGAACGCCGCGTGCACAGTCTGCCCGTGCAGGTGTTTGGTTCGGGATCACACAGCGCGATGTTGCAGGGACTCGGCGGCGCG
>JBQCJC010000280.1:0-2694 GCA_051953135.1 Thermoanaerobaculia bacterium
TTCGCCATCGCCGAGGAGATGTGACCGCGGACGAGGTCGAAGAACGTGCGGTATTCATCGTCGAGCGCGCGATGCGGACTCACGCCCGCGATGAGAATGCCCGCGGGCTCGGACTCGCCGGAGAGTTGCAGCGACATCGTCATCGCGTTCGCGATCTCGCTGCCGAGCGTGATGCTTTGCGGAAGGTCGTCGGTTGTGGTGCCGATCGCGTGCGTGAGCTCGAAGTGGCCGTCGTTGCGTCGGATGTAAATGGCGGCGAATGGGATGTCGAGTGGATTCGTGGCGAGAATCGTTGCCGCGTCCTGAACCGTGCGCTCGATCGATTTCGCGTTGCCGGCGCTTGCGGCGAGCTGGCGCAGCGTGTCGAGTCTGCGCTCGCCGATCACACGCGACGTCGTTTCGGTGACGGCGGTGAAGATGCCGCCGATGCCTCCGGATTCATCGCGAATGGGGCTGTACGAGAACGTGAAGTACGTCTCTTCGAGGTAGCCATGCCGATTCATCATCAGCAGTTGATCGTCGGACCACGTTGCTTTGCCTTCGTGAATGACCTGATCGAGCATCGGGCCGATGACGGGCCAGATCTCGGGCCACACCGTGCGACCGGGCGCGCCGAGGGCGCTGGGATGTTTATCGCCGAGGATCGGCGCGTAGGCGTCGTTGTAGATTTTGATGAGATCCGGTCCCCACCAGATCAGGATGGGAAACCTCGAGTCGACGCAGATGCTGACCGCGGTGCGGAGACTCTGCGGCCACTGTGCGCGCGATCCAATCGAGGTCTTCGACCAGTCGAGCTCGTCGATTCGCTGCTGCATCGAGGCCATGAGTGCTTCGATGCTACCCGAGCGTGGTGAGTTTTGCGTCAGACGAAAACGCTGACGTTAGAACTTCTGGCAGCGATCTGAGCTCTCGGAATCGGGGCTGTGGTGGTCATCCCTGCCGGCACGATTTGGCATCGGCTCGCGATTCGTTCAACCGACACTCGTTCACTGTACACACGAGCTTGCGGCGCCGGTTTTCCCGGCGCCGCAAATCTACAGCCAATTATCTCGGCGGATTGTTCAGATCGTCGTCGTTGCGGGTGAGGTCGTCCTTGAGATTGCCATAAGACTCGCGAATGGCGCCCTTTGCGCGCTCCGCTTTGCCTTCGATCTCGGTCGAGCGATCACCGGTCAATGCGCCGAACCCTTCCTTCACCGCGCCTTTGACCTGTTCGAGAATGCCTTTACCGCGATGTTCTGCTCCGGTTGCCATTGTGCTTTCTCCTTTGTTAGGCGGCCGAGGCCGCACTGTGCATAGAGCAACCGGTGAGCCAGAATTCAGAGCTCCGCTGCAAGAAATTTCGCAGTCCTGCTCCCTTTTGTGTGCGCGACGAGCGCGGGTGTTCCCTGCGCGACGATGGTGCCGCCTTCGTCACCGGCACCGGGCCCGATATCGATGACCCAGTCACTACGCGCAATGACGTGCATGTCGTGCTCGACCACAATGACGGTATTTCCTGCATCCACAAGCCCTTCGAGCTGGGCCATTAATTTCTCGACATCGGCGGGGTGTAATCCGGTCGTCGGTTCGTCGAGGATGTAGAGCGTATTGCCGCGTCCGACTCTCTGTAATTCGGTTGCGAGTTTGATGCGCTGTGCTTCGCCGCCCGATAATTCGGTCGCGGGCTGTCCTAATCGCAGATATCCGAGACCGACTTGTCGTAAGACGTCCAGTGCGCGATGAATGTGCGGCTCTTCTGTGAAGAACTCCCACGCGGTATCAACCGTCATCGCCAGCACCTCGGCGATATTCTTTCCGTTGTACTGCACTTCGAGCGTTTTCTCGTTGTAGCGCGCCCCGTGACACGTCGGGCAAGGCGCATAGACGCTCGGGAGGAACAGTAATTCGACCATCACGAACCCTTCGCCCTCGCAGGTCTCGCAGCGGCCCTTCGCGACATTGAACGAAAATCGTCCCGCGTCATAGCGTCGCGCGCGTGCGGTTTTCGTCGACGCGAAGAGCCGTCGCACGTGATCGAATAATCCGGTGTAGGTCGCGAGATTCGATCGCGGCGTACGGCCGATCGGTTTCTGATCGACGCGCACGAGGCGTTTGATCGATTCCATTCCGCCAGTGATCTCGCCGCCTTCTGTCGTAACGACGTCACGTTCGAGCGGATCACTGTCGTCCTCTTCGGGATCGACGTGCTGCCCGAGGGCTTCTGCGACGAGCTCCACGAGGACCTGGCTGACCAGCGTCGATTTACCCGAGCCGGAGACGCCCGTGACCGCCGTAAACACGCCTAACGGAAATTCAGCGGACAATCCATTGAGGTTATTGCGCTTGATTCCAGCGAGCTTCAGCCAGCCGCGGGGCTCGCGCGGCGTATGTGGCTCCGCGACGCGTTCGGCGAAGAGAAACTCACGCGTATGCGACTTCTTGACAGCGCGCAGTCCATCAGGCGGACCGCTGTACAGAATCTCGCCGCCTCGCTCACCCGCGTTAGGACCAACGTCGACGATCCAGTCGGCGTGGCGAATGACGTCGAGCTCGTGCTCGACGACGAATAATGAATTTCCCGCGGCCTTTAATTTATCGAGCGCCGATAAAAGCGCCTCGGTATCGGCAGGATGCAGTCCCGCGGACGGCTCGTCGAGCACATAAACGACGCCGAATAAATTCGAGCGTACTGGTGTGGCGAGGCGCAGTCGC
>JBQCJC010000281.1:0-5319 GCA_051953135.1 Thermoanaerobaculia bacterium
GCGGTTGAAATATTTCTCGAAAGACGTCTGGATCACGACGAAGTCGTCTGGTGTCGGTTGTCAGTCGTCAGTTGTGGGGAGACCCGACAACCGACTCCCGCCCCGAATGGCATCCTCCTCGCTGGCAGTCACAGCATGGCAGACGACGATCGTTCCTCACGTACGACAACCCCCGAACTGGAGCAGCTGCGCAACGCGCAGTCGGCGAAGAAGCGTCCGTCCGCGGATCCGACGCACATTCTCGACAAAGCGATCTATCAGCTCTGGGACACGATCAATGACCTCGACCAGATCCAGCCCGAGCGCGTCGAGCACTATCGCGTGTCGATCTTCGGCAGCTCGCGCATTCGCCGGGGCGATCCGATCTACGAAGAAGTCAAGAAACTCTCGAGCGATCTCGCGAGGTTAGGCGTCGACATCGTCACGGGCGGTGGCCCCGGACTGATGGAAGCCGCGAATGCCGGAGCTCGGGAAGGGCAGATCGACAGCCATTCGCGATCGTTCGGTCTGGCGATTCATCTTCCGACCGAGGAAGCAGCAAATCCGTTTGTTGACAAGGTCTTTCGTCACCGCACTTTTTTCTCGCGCCTGCATCATTTCATCCGGCTGTCATCCGCGTTCATCGTGATGCCGGGCGGCGTGGGTACGGCGCTGGAGCTCTTCATGGTCTGGCAATTACTGCAGGTGAAGCACATGAAAGAGCATCCGCTGATTCTCGTCGGTACAATGTGGCCCGGACTGATCGACTGGATCCGCTCGACGATGCTCGAGCGCGGCCTCGTCAGCCCGTCCGACTTCGATGTCGTCAAGCTCGTCGGCTCCTCAGACGACGCCATCCCGATCATCCGCGAGTCGTACGAACGATGGCATCAACAGGAGAGAGCACATGGCAGCAACCCAGGAGCAGGTACTTGACGCGCTGAAGAAGGTCAAATTCCCCGGCCTTTCGCGCGACATCGTCTCCTTCGGATTCGTCCGCGACATCCTCATCAACGGCGGCGCGGTCGAGTTCACGATTCACTTCCAGACCGAGAATCCCGCGGTAGGCGAGCAGATCGCGCGCGATGCGGAGAAAGCGGTCATCGCCGTGGATGGCGTCGAATCGGTGCGCGTGAATCTGCACATCGGCGCGAAGCAGGGCGGCGCGACGTCGGCAAACGCATCGGCGAGCTCAGGACAGCACGCGATGTCGCCGCGCTCGCTCGATGGCGTGAAATACCGCATCGCGGTGGCGTCGGGTAAAGGCGGCGTGGGCAAGTCGACGGTGTCGACGAATCTCGCGCTCGCGCTGCGCGCCCTCGGCCACAGCGTCGGTCTGCTCGACGCCGACATCTACGGCCCCTCGCAGCAGATGATGCTCGGCATCGAAGGAAAGCCGCAGGTCGACGAGTCGGACGAGAAGATCATCCCGATGGAACGCCACGGCATCAAGACCATGTCGCTCGGTCTCATCACGGACGCCGACACGCCCGTGATCTGGCGCGGACCGATGGTCATGAAGGCGATCGATCAGTTCCTCAGCGACGTGAAGTGGGGCAGTCTCGATTTCATGGTCATCGATCTTCCTCCGGGAACCGGCGATGCGCAGCTCACGCTGACGCAGAAGGCCGGCCTCACGGGCGCGGTGGTCGTGACGACGCCGCAGGACGTGGCGCTGATCGATGCGCGCAAAGGTCTTGCGATGTTCCGCAAAGTCAACGTGCCGGTCCTCGGCATCGTCGAGAACATGAGCTACTACATCTGCCGTCACTGCGGTGAGCGCGAAGAGATCTTCGGCCACGGCGGCGGCCGCAAGACCGCGTCGATGTTAGGCGTGCCTTTCCTCGGCGAAGTTCCGCTCGATCCGAAAGTCGTCGTCGGCGGCGACACGGGCGAGCCGATCGTGTCGAGCGATCCCGATTCGCCCGCCGCGCAGGCGTTCAAGGAGCTCGCGCGACAGATCGTCGAGCAGATCACGAATGGGATGGAAGGTCATACCCACAGCCACGGTCACATGCCGGGGCATGATCACGATCACGATCATCATCACGACCACGATCACGATCACGCACACACGCACTGATCCGGTGTCATCCCGTGCCGCGCAGCCGGCACGGGATGCCGTGTCGCCCATCCACTAGACTTGCCGCGAATGGTCACGAAAGACCGCGTTCGGCGCTGGCTCGAGCTCAACTTCTTTCTGCGCATTCACATGTCGCTGATTCTCGGCGGCACGTTTCTCACCGGCCTGACCGCGACGAACATGCTGTTGCGCGCGGGACTCACGAATCAGCTCGCGCTGCGATACGGACTCGCCGTCATCGCGTCGTACTGCGGCTTTCTGATCCTCTTTCGCCTGTGGCTCATGTACGTGCGCCTCGGCGGCATCAACTTCGACGGCAGCGGCGTCGATGCGATGTTCGATGTTGGGAGCTCGACGACGCCACGATTCAGCGGCGGAGGCTCAGGCGGATCGTGGGGCAAAGGCAGCAACGGTGGATTCAGCTTCGACCTCGATTTCGATGGCGATGACCTCGTCATCGTCATCGTCTTCCTCGCGCTCGTCGCCGCGTTGTTGTTCGCCGGCATCTACATCATCTACACCGCGCCCGCGATCTTCACTGAAGCGCTGTTCGAAGTCGCGCTTGCGGGTGCGCTCGTGAATGGCGCGAAGAAAGCCGATCGTCCGGGATGGGTGGGCGCGGTGTGGCGCGCGACGGTGTGGCCGTTCCTCGGCATCCTCGCGCTGGCCGTGATTCTCGGCTGGGTCGCACACGTGAGATGCCCGAGTGCGACCCGCTTGCGCGAGGCAATCAGTTGCGTGAACGCTGCTGTGCCCGCACCGCTGCAACGAAACGAGTAGCGTCCGCCGCCGAGAAGTTCTTCAGGATCTCGACGCCGTTCACTTTCACCTCGTTGAAGATCGTCTCGTTCTTGTCATTCGTGAAGAGCAGCTCGCCGTTGCGATAGTCGGCCTTCAGATTCGAGAGTGGATACTCCATCGATTTCCCGATCGCGATCTGCACGCCCGCGAGCAGCAGCTCTTCGAGAAAGTTCGCGTCCTTCTTCTCTTTCTCCGCTTCGAGCTTCGCGATTGCCGCGTCGCTGAGCTGCATCGCGACGACGTCCTTCGTCAGCATCAGTACCGTCGATCCGTCGCGGCTCGTGATCGCGAGTTGCGCGCTGCGCGGATTGCGTCGCGAAGCAAGCTCGACGCGCGAGTCTTTGCTTTCGAGACCGATCGAGATTCCTCCCGCGAACGCGGATTGCGCGACAGCGAGGGCGAGCATGGCGGACAGCGCGAGCTTCTTCATGCTTGTCATTACGGAGCATCGCGATTGCGGTTGCACATCTCTGGTATCTTCCCGCCGCCATGATCAACAAAGTCATCTCATCGGCGGCAGAGGCGGTGAAGGACGTCTTCGACGGCGCCACGCTCGTCGTCGGCGGCTTCGGGCTCTGCGGCATTCCGGAGAACCTGATCAACGCCCTGGTGGAGAGAAAAGTCAGCGGCCTGACGTGTGTTTCGAACAACGCCGGCGTCGATGACTGGGGTCTCGGTCTGCTGCTGCAAACGAAGCAGATTCGCAAGATGGTCTCGTCGTACGTCGGCGAGAACGCGGAGTTCGAGCGCCAGTTCCTGTCCGGCGAGCTCGAAGTCGAGTTTGCGCCGCAGGGCACGCTTGCCGAGCGCATGCGCGCCGGTGGCGCCGGCATCCCGGCGTTCTTCACGCCCGCGGGTTACGGCACGGTGGTCGCGGACGGCAAGGAAACGCGCGAGTTCGATGGCCGCATGTACGTCATGGAGCGCGGGATCGTCGGCGACTTCTCGATGGTCGCGGCGTGGAAAGGCGATCGCCTCGGCAATCTCGTGTATCGCAAGAGTGCGCGCAATTTCAATCCGATGGCGGCGACAGCGGGAAAGATCTGCATCGCCGAAATCGAAGAGCTCGTCGAGCCGGGTGAGCTCGATCCCGATTGCATCCACACGCCCGGGATCTTCGTCCATCGCGTCGTCGTCGCGCCGCGCGTGAAGCGCATCGAGCAGCGCACCACGAGGAAGGGGTAACGCAATGCCGCTGAATCGCGAACAAATCGTCCGCCGCGCGGCGCAGGAGCTCCACGACGGTTTCTACGTCAACCTAGGCATCGGAATGCCGACGCTGGTTGCCAACAACATCCCGCCGGGCATGGAAGTGATTCTCCAAAGCGAGAACGGCATCCTCGGACTCGGACCATTTCCCGCGGACAGCGATGTCGATGCGGATCTCATCAACGCGGGCAAGCAAACCGTGACGGTGCTGCCGGGAGCGTCGTTCTTCTCGAGCTCCGATTCGTTCTCCATGATCCGCGGCGGCAAAGTCGATCTCTCGATCCTCGGCGCGATGCAGGTCAGCGCGAAAGGCGACATCGCGAACTGGATGGTGCCGGGCGCGATGGTGAAAGGCATGGGCGGCGCGATGGATCTCGTCGCTGGTGCGAAACGCCTGATCGTGACGATGGAGCACGTGACGAAGAAAGGTGAGAAGAAGATTCTCAACGAGTGCAACCTGCCGCTGACCGGCGTCGGTTGTGTGAATCGCATCATCACGGACTACTGCGTGCTCGACGTGACGCCGGACGGATTGCAGCTCATCGAAGTCGCGCCAGGCGTGACGCCACAGCAGGTGCAGGACATGACCGAGCCGAAGCTGATCATCGGCGAGGTGAAAGAGATCGCGGTTTAAACCCGATCGCGCCGCAGCGCGTATCGATGAAGGTGCGATTCCTTCTCGCCGTGACGGCGCTTTTGTTTTTCGCGTGTGATGCGTCCGCGCCACGCGTTGCGCGCATCGATGACGGCGTGCTCCGCATCGTCGTCCTCGGCGATTCCGTCGCGCACGGTGCGGGCGATGAGCGCGTTGGCGGCATTACGCGAGCGTTGCGAAGCGCGTTGCCGGTAGCGAGCGTTGTGAATCTTGGCGTGAACGGCGCGCGCACGACGAACGTGCTCGCGCTTTTGTCGCATCGCGATTCTGACGTCGCACGTGCCGATGTCGTGATCCTCTCGATCGGCGGCAATGATCTCTACGGCGATTCGATCGCACGCGTTCTCTCGCGAGCAGTTCCCGCAATTCAGCAATCACGCGTTGCGCGCAGAGTGGAGAGCGTCATCGATCGCATCCACACGATCAATGCGAATGCGCGCGTGGTGGTTCTCGGGTTGTACAACCCGTACCGAGGAAACACGTGGCTCGATGAGCAGGTGAATCGTTGGGACGCGCGACTGATCAAGCGATTTGCGGCCGACCGGCGCGTGACAATCATTCGCATCTGCGATCTGCTCGATCGCGACGAGCG
>JBQCJC010000282.1:0-2943 GCA_051953135.1 Thermoanaerobaculia bacterium
CTCAGCCCGCCGGTTGATGAATGGTTTCGGCGGGCTGAGAGCCCGCCGCTCCACTACAGCGCGGCTTTGAAGATCGCTTTCCCCGCGAACGTCGCCGCATCGCCGAGCTCCTCTTCGATTCGCAGGAGCTGGTTGTACTTCGCGATGCGATCGCTGCGCGAGGCCGAGCCGGTTTTGATCTGACCGGCATTCGTCGCGACCGCGAGATCGGCGATCGTCGAGTCTTCGGTTTCGCCGGAGCGATGCGAGATCACGGAGCGATAACCGGCGCGCTTGCCCATCTCGATCGCTTCGAGCGTTTCGGTGAGTGTGCCGATCTGATTGACCTTGATGAGAATCGCGTTCGCGATGCCGCGCTCGATTCCCTTCGCGAAGATCTCCGGATTCGTGACGAAGAGATCGTCGCCGACGAGCTGCGTGCCGCTGCCGAGAACGCCGGTCAGTGAATCCCATCCATCCCAGTCGCCTTCGGCCATGCCGTCTTCGATCGAGATGATCGGATATTTCTTTCGAAGGTCGACGTAGTAATCGACCATGTCGTCGCTCGAACGATCGACTTCTTCGAACGTGTAGCCTTTCTTCTTGTCGTAAAACTCGGAAGCGGCGACGTCGAGTCCGAGGTAGATCTGTTCGGCGGGACGATATCCGGCCTTCTCGATTGCCGTGAGGATGAGATCGAGCGCTTCGGCGTTGCTCTTGAGATCCGGCGCGAAGCCACCTTCATCGCCAACGGCAGTGGTGAGCTTCTTGTCGTGCAGGATCTTCTTGAGGTGATGAAACGTCTCGACGCCGGCGCGCAGCGCATCGCTGAACGAAGCGAAGCCGGCGGGGATGATCATGAACTCCTGGATGTCGAGGTTGTTGTCCGCGTGCGCGCCGCCGTTGATGACGTTCATCATCGGCACGGGCAGCGTGCGCGCGCCTGCGCCGCCGAGGTAGAGGAACAGCGGAAGGCCGGCTGCTTCGGCGGCCGCGCGTGCGACGGCGAGTGACACGCCGAGAATCGCATTCGCGCCGAGATTGCCTTTGTTCTCGGTGCCGTCGATCTGCTTCATCATCAGATCGATCATCACCTGCTCGCGCGCGTCCATCCCTTCGATCTCACGCGCGATGATCTCGACGTTGTCGACGGCGTTGCGCACGCCTTTGCCGAGGAAACGCGCTTTGTCGTTGTCGCGCAGCTCGAGTGCTTCGCGCGAACCGGTCGACGCTCCGGACGGCACCGCCGCGCGGCCGAGCGCGCCATTGGCGAGAAGGCAATCGACTTCGATGGTGGGATTCCCGCGAGAATCGAGAATCTCGCGCGCGAAGATTTCAGCGATTTTGAACATGGGCGCGGATTATATGAAGTGCAGTGGCGTACATTGAAGACATGCGACGCCTGTTGCTCATCCTCCTGCTCGCAGTCAGCGCAAATGCCGACATTCTTCACGTCGAAGTCGATGGCGTGATTCATCCGATCTCGGCGGAGTACGTCGGCCGTGCGATTGATGCCGCGGCGGCGCAACGTGCGGATGCAGTCGTGCTCGAGTTGCGCACGCCGGGCGGACTCGAAACGTCGATGCGCACGATCATTGAGAAGATCATCAAGTCGCCCGTGCCGGTGTTGATCTGGGTTGGTCCTTCGGGATCGCGCGCGGCATCGGCGGGATTCTTCATTCTGCTTTCGGCCGATGTCGCGGCGATGGCGCCGGGCACGAACACGGGCGCCGCGCATCCAATCCTCGCGAGCGGCGGCAAGATGGACGACGTTCTCAAACTGAAGATGCAGAACGATGCTGCGGCGTTCATGCGGACGATTGCGCAACGACGCGGACGCAACATCAAAGTTGCGGAGAGCGGCGTGCGCGAGGCGAAGTCGTTCACCGAAGACGAAGCACTGCAGCAGAAGTTGATCGACGTGATCGCGACGGATGTGCCGTCGCTGTTGAAGTGGGCTGACGGCCGCACGATCAAACGGTTCGACGGCAAGCCGCAGGTGCTGCACGTTGCGAACAAACGCATCGTGAATTACGACATGACGCTGAAGCAGAAAGTGATCGGCTGGATCATGGATCCGAACATCGCGTTCCTGCTGCTCGCGTTAGGCGGACTGGCGTTGTACGCGGAGTTCAATCATCCCGGCGCGATTCTGCCTGGCGTTGTCGGCGTGATCGCGATCGTGTTGTCGATCATCGCTCTCAATCTGCTGCCGACGAGTCTCGCTGGGTTCGCGCTGATCGCGGTGGCGTTCGTGCTGTTCGCACTCGAAGCAAAGTTCACCTCCTACGGCATCCTCGGCACCGGCGGCGCCGTCTGCATGATCCTCGGTGCGATGATGCTCGTCGATGGACCGATTCCGGAGTTGCGCGTGAACCTCATCACTGCCATTGCTGTGACGATTCCGATCGCGCTCATCGCGATCTTTCTGATGACGCTCGTGCTGCGCGCGCAGAAGCATCGCGTTGCCACCGGCTCGGAAGGAATGATCGGCGAGATCGGCGTTGCGCAAACGTCGCTCGCGCCGGACGGAAAAGTGTTCGTGCACGGCGAGCTTTGGAACGCCCGCGCGAAGAGCGAAGTCGCGGAAGGCGCGCGCGTGCGGGTGAGAGAAGTGGATGGGTTGAGAGTGATCGTGGAAGCGGCGGATTGATGTCACCCCGAGCGGGAGTGGTACGAGGCATGTGCTTCGTGCCGCCCTCCCGGCTCAAACTTCCTGTCACCCCGAGCGTGAGCGAGGGGCCTGGGGCTCGGGTGGTGGTGCGAGGCGTGTGCTTCGTGCCCCCCACCCGCCAGGTCCCTCGCTACGCTCGGGATGACAAGCGGATGTCACCCCGAACGGGAGTGAGGGGCCTGGGGCTCGGGTGGTGGTACGAGGCACGTTCTTCGTGCCGCCCGCCCGCCAGGTCCCTCGCTACGCTCGGGATGACAAGCGGATGTCACCCCGCCCGCCAGGTCCCTCGC
>JBQCJC010000283.1:0-19685 GCA_051953135.1 Thermoanaerobaculia bacterium
CCTGCGCCTCAACGCGCGCCTCGTGCGCACGAGCGTGATCGGCAGCGCGCAAAACTCGCTGCGCTGGTTGATGTTGCGCACCATCGCCGGCACGACGATGCAGATCATCCTCGTGCTGCTCACCGGATCCTTTCTCGCCGATCACATTCGCGAATTTCGTTTTGCCGTGCCCGCGCTGCTTTTGCACGCATCCGCAATCGCTCTCCTCGGCACATCGATTCACCAGCTCGTCACGCTGCAGTCGATCGATTACGCCGCACCGGTGCTCGCGATTCAGCGCAAACTCGAAACGCTGCGCATGAGCCGCATTCGCGAAACGAAGTGGACGCTCTTTGCATCACCGCTGCTGTGGGCCGCGATGTTCGTCGTACTTGCGAAAGCAGCCGGCATCGATCTGTGGCGCGTCGAGTTGCGCAACTGGATCATCGGCAACTTCGCCTTCGGCCTGTTGTTCCTCGGCGCGATGATCTGGATCGCGCGCCACGTCTCCGTGCAATCGCGATTCATGCGGCAACTGCTCGACGACATCGCCGGACGCTCGCTCACGAACGCGCACAAAACGCTCGCGTCGATCGACGAGTTCGAGCGCGAGTGAGCGATACTGCGCGGCCATGAAATCCATCGCCGCGCTTTTGCTTCTCCTCACGCTCGCCGGCTGCGCCACGACCGGCGACGCCGCGATGCCGAAGAACGAAGACGACTTCGCGATCGAGTCGACGGTGCTCGCGGTTTACAACGTCATCTCCGGACCCGCGGGGCGCCGCGACTGGCCGCGCTTCGAAGCGTTGTTCGCGCCCGATGCGCGCATGGTCGTTTCGAAGATCACCGACGGCAAACCCGCGACGACCGTGTTGACGACGAAGGATTACATCGACCGCACCACGCCGCGTTTCAACGAGAAAGGCTTCTTCGAGCGCCCGATCGCGACGCGCGTGCTGCGTTACGGCAACATCGCGCAGGTCTGGAGCACGTACGAATCGCGCGAGGCATCGAACGACGAGAAGCCGTTCGCGCGCGGCATCAACAGCATTCAACTCGTACGCATCGGCGACGACTGGAAAGTGCAGTCGATCGTGTGGCAGCAGGAAGACGCAGCGCATCCGATCCCGTCGCAGTTCGCGCCGCAATGACCGCACTTCGCGTCAGCGGCATTTCGGTGCGCCGCGGCGGACGACTGCTGCTCGACGACGTGTCGTTCGATGCGAACGCGGGAGAGATCACCGGCATCATCGGACCGAACGGCGCGGGCAAGACGACGTTGTTCGAAGCGATCGCGGGATTCATCCCATCGTCGCGCGGCGACGTCGAAGGAGCGGCACGTTTCTACCTGCCCGATGGCATTCGCCCGTGGAGCGATCAGCGCGCGGGTTGGGTCCTCGATTTCGTTGCGCGCCTCTTCGGCAGCACACGCGACATCAAAGCGAGCGACGCACTGCAACTCGATCGCGTGCTGCAGCAGCGCGTCTCGTCGCTTTCGAAAGGCGAATCGAAACGACTCGCACTCGCGATCGCGTTGAGCACGCCGCATCCGGTGCTGTTGCTCGACGAGCCGTTCGACGGACTCGATTTCAAACAGACGCGCAGCGCGATGTCGTTGCTGCGTGCACGCGCGGAAGCAGGACGCACGCTCGTGCTCTCGATTCATCAACTCACCGATGCCGCCGCGATCTGCGAGCGGTTTCTGTTGCTCGACAACGGACGCGCACTCGCGAGCGGAACGCTCGCGGAACTGCGCACGCGCGCGAACAACGATCAGGCGTCACTCGAAGAGGTGTTCGTTGCGCTCGAATAGCTCCAGTGGAGCGGCGGCCTCTCCGCCCGCCGATTTCAAACATCAGATTCGGCGAGCTGAGAGCTCGCCGCTCCACTTGCTTCGCAAGGATTGTCGCGAGCTTTTCTTCTCGACGTCGTTTCGCATTCTGATGTTCGTCGCGGGGCCGCTCACCGCGATGAGCTTCATCGCCGCGGTGCGCGCGTTCGCGGAAGCGAGCGGTGCGAATGGCGGCGCGGCCGCACTCGCAACCGCGCTCTCTCCACTCGACGGCATCCTCGTGCCGACGCTCGGCGCGCTCGATCTGCTGATCACGTTTCTCGTGCCGTTCGTCGCCATCCGCGCGATCAGCGACGAAAAACGTTCGGGCGCTTTGCGATTGCTGTTGCAATCACCCGCATCGCTCGCATCGCAACTCACCTCGAAACTCACGACGCTGTTCCTCGGCTGGCTCGTTTGTCTCGTTCCGACATTCGCCGCGCTGATTTTGTGGCGCACGTACGGCGGCCATCTCGATCCCGCCGAGACCGCGAATCTCTTCCTCGGCCACACGCTGCGCTTCATCTTCACTTGCGCGCTGTCATTCGCCGCCGCCGCGATCTTCGACGGCGCCGCGAGCGCAGCCATCGCCGTGCTCTCGTTCACGATCGGCACGTGGGCGCTCGATTTTTTCGCCGCGGGACGCGGTGGATGGATCGAGCGCATCGCGCGATTCACACCATCCGCGATGCTGCGTCAGTTCGAGCGCGGCCTGCTCAGCCTCGGCGTGCTCATCGCGACGATCGTCACCACCGCCGCGATGCTCTTCATCGCCGCGGTGTTTCTCGATCTGCGTGCGTCATCGCGCAAGCGCATCATGCATGTTGCGATCGCGATGTTTGTGCTCATCGCATTGCCAATCGCACGCACGAATCGCAGCGCCGACGTTTCGGAAGATCGGCGCAACTCGTTCTCGCCCGCGGATGAAGCGTTGCTGCGCAAGATCGACAAGCTCACGATTCGCGTGCATCTCGCGGCCGAAGATCCGCGCGCGAACGATTACGAACGCAACGTGCTCACGAAGTTGCGTCGCACGATGCGCGATCTCGACGTCGAGTATCCATACGCGGGACAGAGCGCGTTGTTCGAGAACGACGATCGCTACGGCACGATGATCTATCGCATCGGCGCGAAAGAAGTGATGAGCCGCTCCACGACCGAAGAGATCGTGCTCGATGAAATCGAAACGCTGGCGGGAATGACCCCGCCGCAGCGCGGCGAGTCGAGCTATCCGGGATACCCGTTGCGCGCCTCGCCGCGCGGTGCGGCGGTGATCTGGATTCTTCCGATCGTGTTGCTGATCGTTACTGAGTTACCGCGTAATCGTCGAACTGGCTGACGCTGTCGGTCTTCGACCACACGCCGACTCTCCCCGACACCGGTGCATCGAGCGTGTACTCGAGCAGCAGCTCGTCATCGAGATAGCCGCGCAGTTGCGTGCCGTTCACCACGACCTTCATGCGATGCCACTCGCCGAGCTTCAGCGGCACGTCGTGCGCGCCCTTCTTCACGAAGCTGCGCTTGCCGCTCTTGAACGTCCACAGCACGAGATTGTCTTCTTTGCCGTTGAAGCGCACGGTGAGGTAATCGCCGTTCTCTTTCAGATTGAAAAGAATGCCCGCGCACTGATCGAGCTGGCCAGACATCATGCGAAAGCGCATCGAGATCTCGCCGTCATGAAACTCATCGATGTCTTTCGCGACCGCGTACGGAAAGTACGCGTACGCCTTCACGCTGTCGATGAACTCCTCGTGCTTCGCGCCGTAAATCGTGCGCGCTTTCTGCGCGAGTCCCTGCGACGGCACGCCTTTGATCCACTGCCGTCCATCGACCTGCAGCACCGGTTTGCCGGCATCGTCTTTCGCGATGATCCAGTCGCCGACGACGGAGAGGAAGCGCGCCGACGGCTGGCCGGCGCGCTCCTTCGCGAGACTGATGACCACCGGCTTCGCAGCCGCGAACAACGACGTTGCAACGACGAGTGCGAATACCGCGGAGATCACGCGTTTCATCAGAACCTCGCTCGAATTTCGAATTGATACTGACGGCCCGGATCGACATTGCTGATGCCGCCGAGGGGAAGACCGAAGGTGGAGAGAGGCTCGGCGTTGGTGCCATACACGCCGTTGCGACCGACCACGTTCTGGTGATTGGTGAGATTGAATCCTTCGGCGCGAACCGCGAGATCGAGTCCTGCGACCGGAATCGACTTCTCGACGAACGCATCGAGACTGAAGATCGAGCTGCCGTGTCCCGCGTTGCGTCCGAACGTCACGCCGTTGATCACCGGCCGATCCGTCGTCGCACCATCACCGTTGGTGTCAGAGCCGGTCGTGATGTTGAACGGACGGCCCGATGCCGCGGTGGCAACGCCGCCGATGACGACATCGAACGGCAGGCGATACCACGCCGTGACCACGCCGCGATGACGTTGATCGAGAACGCTGTCCGCCCATTCATCCCCGAGCGCATTCACGCTGTTCGGATCGCCGCCCGGCGCATCCGCTTCGACCGTGTTGCGCGCGTGCGACCACGTGTAGCTCGCGAACAGGCCCGCGCGATTCGTGAACGTGCGGCGCAGATTCATCTGCACGCCGCGGTACTTCGACTCGCCAAAGTTCGTCGTGACGATGATGCGACGCCAGCCGTTCGCCACCGGCGTGATTGGACGTTGTCCGTTCGGCAGCGGCGCATTCGCATCGAGATTCCACGGAATCTCCGTCGTCTTCGCGGCAACGGCATCGACCGCGAGGAACCACTGCGCGAGCAGCTCGCGCTCGAAGCCGAGCGTCGCCTGCTGCGTTTTCGGATTCTGCAATTCGCTCGGATAGAAGCGCAGCTTCGACACATCGAAGAACTGCGAGTAGTAATCCGCGCGTCCCGGCTGGATCGTGATGTCGCGCGCCGGCACATTCGTGCCGGTAGGCAGCGATGTGATCGGCTGCAGCGACGTTGGGAATCCGAGCTGGCCCGGCGTCGCGCTGTAGTTGAAGAAACCAGTGGGGCCCGCGAGCTCCCACGCCGCGTCGATGTTCGCCTGAATCTGCGAATAGAAAATGCCGTAGCCGCCGCGCACGACCGTTTGATCGTTCGCCGTCCATGCGAAGCCGAGGCGCGGCGCGATGTTGTCGTCGTCGCCGGTGAGCTCCTGATGGTCGTAACGCACGCCGAGGTTCAGCGTGAGCGATTGCGTTGGCCGCCAGTCGTCCTGCACGAACAGCGAATAGAGATTGTCATCGAGCGAATACGTCGCGTTGCCGAAGCTCTGCGTGTAGCGCTGCACATCGTTGATCGTCAGCGCGGACGTCGGCGTCGACGCTGGAATACCCGTCTTGAACGTGAACTGTCCGAGCGTGAACGGCGCGCCGAACTCCTGACCGTTGCCGCCCGATGTCGAATGCAACACATCGACGCCGAAACGCAGCGCGTGCGCGCCAGTGCTCCACGACGCGGTGTCGGCAAACTGATACTGACGATTCGTGAGTTGCGCGACGCGCGACTCCCCTTCCGTCGAAACGCCGGGACGCACGAACTGCGTCGACATCTCGTGCGGCTCGAACTCCGTGATCGGCGAGCCCCACTGCCCGATGATGCGCGCCTCGTTGAACAGCGACGACGTGAGCATCATCGTGTCGCTGAACTGCAGCGATGACGTGTTGCGGCGGAACGTGCGGCCCGCGCTCGGCAACACCGTGCCGCCAACAACGTCCGCGGGATTCGTGTCGCGGAAGCGATCGAGATTCGCGCGCGCAAAAAGATGATTCGCCTCGCTGAGCGCGTGATCGACGCGCAACATCGCCAGCGTTTGTTTGTACGAGCCGGTGTAGATGCTGTTCGGTGCGAGCGCGGACGTGATCACCGAGTCACGATCCTGATCGTTGTATTCGAATGCGCCGAGCCAGTGCGTGCGATCGCGCGCAATCGGACCGCCGATCGTCGCGCTGAATTGCGTCAGCTCATCATCGGCATCGACGCCGGTCACCGGTGCATCGGCCTGCAATGACGCCGGTCGATACAACACCACGAAATCACCACTGAGCTCGTTCGAGCCTTTCTGCGTGACGACGTTGACGACGCTGCCGGTGGTGCGTCCGTACTCCGCGCTGAACGGATTCGTCAGCACCGTGAACTCATGCACCGCGGACAGCGGGATGTTCGTGAAGATCGTCTGCCGGCCCCACGCATCGTTCGCGTTACTGCCGTCGATCGTGTAGCTCGTCTGACGGCGACCGCCGCCGTTCACGACGAACAGCGTGTTGTTGAGAAACAGATCGCCGGTGCCGCGCGCGGGACGCACCGCGGAATTGAGCAACGGCAGCGACGTGATCTTGCGACCCATCACCGGCGCGTTGCGCAGCGCTTCTTCGTCCAGACGCGTGCCGAGCTCCGGCGAGTCGGTGCGCACGTGATCGGTCGTGCCGCGCACGACGACGCTCGCGCTGACTTCCGGCGTGAGCTTCGCGTCGATCGATGCCGTTTCACCGGCGCGCAACACGAACGGACCATGTTTCGCTGCGCCGAATCCGGACAGCGCAAACTCGAGTTGATACGAGCCGCTGACCGCGACCGCGCCGAATGTGTAATCGCCCGTCGAATTCGTGATCGCGTTGCGCGTCACGCCCGTGCCGGCGTCGGTGAGTGTTGCGGTCACTCCGGGCAGTGCGGCGCCGGTGGCGTCCGTGATGTGCCCGCGAATGGATGCGGTGTCCGCGCTTTGCGCGAATCCCGCGAATGCAAAAAAGACAATGAGTATGGATGCGAACAGATGTCGCATGTCGAGCTCTCTCCTCTTTCTCGATCGCAATGAAGGCGGACCGGAAGAGCGCTCTAGATGTTCAGACGCTTGCTGGTGAGGAGGACTTCGCGTCCGATGCGATGCGACGCGATTTGTTGCGCGCGCTTCGCACGCGCCGCGACGAACACGCGCATCGCGACGCCGCTCTCATCGATGAGCGGCAGTGACGACGCAGCTTCCGCACCTTCGTACGACTCATGCGGACGCGCGAGCTCGTGCAGCACGGCACCGCGATGCGCGGCTGAACGTGTTTCGAGATGACGTCCGGCGCGATCGCCCTCGACCCACTGAATGACGCCGCGATCGCCGGGACGCGCGGACTCGCCGCGCGCGCGATCATCGATCGACAGCGGTTCTTCCGCAATCGCACGCAACGGATCCGCTTCGATCGTGAACGTCGAAGGCAACTCGATCTCGTGCTCTTCGCGCTCGTCGCCAACGCGCAGCATCAGCCGCGCGCGCGTCGTGGCAACGTTGGGCACTTCAAAGCTGAAGCGCTGTTGATCGAGCTCGAGATGCGGCGTGACGCGATACGCGTAGAACGCGCCGTCGTCGATCGAGAGGAACGCTTCCCACTCTTCCGCGTCCGCCGGCAATCCGGTGGCGGACCACTCGATCGTCGCGGTTGTACCGCCGCGCAGTACGGCACCGGATCGCGGCGACTGGAGCGTCGCGCGAATGGACGCGTGAACCGGCAACGCCGCAAGCACGAGGATCGCGGCCAGTAGTCGAGTGCGCATTTCGGGACCGTGCGGCGCGCATGATCGCACGCCGCACGGCGCTCGCGCATTACTTCGCGTGCAATTCGCGCGAGGCGTTGCGCACCACGGTCGCGATCGCTTCAGGAGTCTGACGCGCGATGGTCTCGAGATTGCGCGCGCTCGCGTAGCCGTTGGGATCGAGCTCGAGCGACTTGCGCAGCAGCGCCACTCCGGCATCGTGATCGCCGGCCATGAGCGTGAGCACGCCGTAGAACCCTTGTGCGGACGGCGATCCCGGATACAACTCGGCGCCGAGTTTGCCGACGACCATCGCCTTCATCGTGTCGTTGCGCAGCGCGGCGCGCTCGCCGATGCGCACGAGTTGCGAAGCGTAGTCCGGTTTCACCGCGACGTCTTTCAACGCGGCGAGTTGCGCCATCGCATTGCTGGCGTTCAGATCGAGCGATCGCTGCGCGGGGGTGATCGCGTTCCACGCCTGCTGCCACGTTGCGATGCGTTTCGCGAATGCAGCATCGAAGCGATGCTTCGGTTTCAGCGCGAGGTAATCGCTCGCGAATCGCAGCGCGCCTTCGCGGTGATAAACATCGAGGCTGCCGTTCTGCGCGAGTCGTGCGGCCATGAACGAGCCGAGTTTCGTAAACGGCTCACCACTGATGGGATGCTCACCCGCGTCGATCTTCGCGGAGTCATTGAGGTTGTCGCGCAGATACGCGAACGCGGCGTTGAGCTCGCGAGGATTGGTCGTCATCGCGCGGCCGTTGCGCGAGTAGTACGCGAGTCCGTTCTCGTAAATGCTCTGCAACGCGGCGAGCGCGCGATCATCCGCGATGTTCGAGCCGCGCATGCCCGGCAATTCGGGATCGCCGAGAAACGCTTCGATGATTGCGGCCTCGAACGGAGCGAGCTCCGCGTCCTCGAAGTTCGATGCAAGCGCGAGATACAACTTTCCTTCCGGGATGTAGGACATCGTCGTGCGCGTCTCCTGCTGCGAGCCGGAGTGCGCGATGACGTAACGTCCGTTGCGCGAGTACACGCCGAAACCGTAGCCGTAGTGCACGTAGTGTTGATCGCGCGTTTGCGCCATCGACCATGCGCGCTCGCGCGTGTCGGCTTTCAGGATGTTGCCGTTCGACAATCCTTCGAGAAAACGAATCATGTCGCCGACGGTCGAGCGCGATCCGCCGCCGCCGAAGCGGCTGGAGATGTCGACGTACTCGCTGCGCTTCAGCGTTCCCTTGTCGAGCGTGTAGCCGCTGACGCGATGCGGAATCAGCGCGCGCGGATCATCCATGCGCGTCGCGTTCATGCCGAGCGGCTTCCAGACGTTCTCGGTCAGATACTCGCCGTACGGTTTGCCGCTCGCGCCTTCGACGACGGCGCCGAGAAGGTTGTAGCCGTAGCTCGTGTAGTTGTAGACGGTGCCGGGCTCCGCGATGAGATCGAAATCCTGAAAGATCGCCAGTGCTTCTTTCGTAGTCTTCGGCTCTTTGATGCGGCCTTCTTTGTCGTAGTTTTTGTAGTGACTGATGCCGCCGAGGTGCGAGAGCAGCTGGCGCACGGTGATCGGGTACGCCTTCTTCGGAAAGTACGGAACGTACGTCTGCACTTCGGCATCGAGATCGAGCTTTCCCTCGTCCGCGAGTTTCAGAATCGCGACCGAGGTGAACGGCTTCGATACCGATCCCATGCGATACGAAGACTCGGCGGTGGCGGCGACATCGTTGTCGACGTCCGCGAGTCCGAAGCCGCGCGACCAGTAGAAATCGCCCTGCTTCACGGCGACCGAGATCGCCGGCATCTTCTGCGATTTCATCTCGCGCTCGAAGAACGCTTCGAGCTTCGCGATCCGCGCATCCTGCGCGAACGCGGCGAGAGTGAGGACGAGCGTGAGAAGGAAGGTGGTGAGACGAGCTCGCATGAAACGCGAGTGTACTTTGGAGTGCGGCAGCGCAAGCTGCCGCTTTGGAAAGCGGCGGCTTGCGCCGCCGCACTCCATATAGCTCTACTCGTGTTTATCCCCGCGGTGCATTTCGCTCTCCGACTGCTCCGGCGTTCGCGGATTCGGCGCGCTCTCGCGCACTTCATTCGAGCGCGAGCGCTCGACGCCACCGGGCTGCAGCGGCTGCTGATCCGGCTGCGGCGATCCCGGATTGCTCGGAGTCGGCTGATGAATCGTTCCCATGGTGTTGCCCTCCGGCGTTGATTCATCTCAAGAACCGTACCGAAATTGCATTGAAGAACGCGCATGAACCGGCCCCTGCTGCTGCTCACGATTCTCATCGCCACTGTCGCGTGCGCCGACGGCGTTCCGAACATCGTACTCGAGCCGGTGATGAACGGTCTCGCGCAGCCGGTCGCGATCACGCACGCCGGTGACTCGCGGCTCTTCATCACATTGCAGGATGGCCGCATCGTGATCTGGGACGGCACGCGCGTGCTGCCCGAACCCTTTCTCGACATTCGCTCGCGCGTGCAATCAGGCGGTGAGCGCGGACTGCTCAGCGTTGCGTTTCATCCGCGCTACAACGAGAACGGATTCTTCTTCGTCGACTACACCGATCTCAACGGCGATACGGTGATCGCGCGCTTTCACGTTTCGAATGATCCGAATCGCGCGGACGTGAATTCGTTCAGGCAACTGCTGCACATCGATCAGCCGTTCGCAAACCATAACGGCGGACAACTGCAGTTCGGTCCTGATGGCTATCTGTACATCGGGATGGGCGACGGCGGCTCGGGCGGCGATCCCGGCAATCGCGCGCAGAACCTGCTCGAGCTCCTCGGCAAGTTGCTGCGCATCGACGTCGATGCCGACCCATACGCAATCCCGCCATCGAATCCGTACGCCGGGCAGTCGTCGAAGCGCAACGAGATCTGGGCGTACGGTCTGCGCAATCCGTGGCGCTTCTCCTTCGACCGCGCAACAGGCGATCTCTGGATCGCGGACGTCGGCCAGGGAAACTGGGAGGAGATCGACTTTCAACCGGCGACGAGCATCGGCGGCGAGAACTACGGCTGGCGGCGCATGGAAGGCACGCACTGCTTCAATCCAACGACGAACTGCAACGACAACTCGCTCGTGCTGCCGGTGGTCGAATACAACCACGCGAGCGGCTGCTCGGTCACGGGCGGCTACGTGTATCGCGGCGGCCGCTCGCCGCGGCTGCATGGTCAATATGTTTACGGTGATCTCTGCAGCGGGACGATCTGGGGCTCGTTCCGCGATTCGACGAACGGCACGATCACAACACGCACGTTGATCGACACGAACTTCTCGATCAGCACGTTCGGCGAAGATCTCAACGGCGAGATCTACGTCGCGGATTACAACAGCGGCGCGATTTATCGCATCGTCGATTCGAAGACGATCGGACCGCGACGCCGCGCGGCCAGACACTAGAATCCGCGCGTGTCTCGCCGCTTCGACTCACTCATCAACGAACTCTCCACCATCGAGCTCTCCGATCGTGCGACGAATCAGTGGTCGCGCATCGAGGGCGATCTGCGCGAGAACGCGATTCGTCGTCGCAATCTCCGTTTGTATCTCGACGAGCTCGATGCGATCGGCGCGAAGACGCTGCTGATCGGCGAGGCGGTTTCGTATCGCGGCGGACGATTGACCGGCATCGCGTTCGTCAGTGAGAGCGTGATGCTCGGCGGAATCCAAACCCGCAACGGCCACGTCCTCGGCGCCGACCACGGTTATCGCAAGGCGACGTCGGGTCCGCGGCTTTCGACCGAAGCGAGTGCGACGATGGTGTGGTCGACGATTCGCGACATCACACCGCTGCCACTGCTGTGGAACGCGTTTCCGTTTCACCCGTTTCATCCCGGCAATCCGCAATCGAATCGCGCCCCGAGCTCGAGCGAGTTGCAGATCGGCCAGCGCTTCATCGAGCGCTTGATGCGCTTGTTCGCATTCGAGCACGTCGTCGCGATCGGCAATCACGCGTCTGCTTCGCTGCAGAAGATGAGCATCGAGCACACGAAAGTGCGGCATCCATCGCAGGGTGGAAAGAACTTGTTCGTGGCCGGAATGGCAGCTCTCTCGCAATCTTCGGGAGCATGAGCAAGAGCCAGATTCAGGAAATCAAAGAAGGCCGCGCGATGCGTGAGCGCACGTACTCCGCACGCGTGCAACCGTTCGGTCCGCACGTCACGCTGACGAGTGAGAACGCGGTGAAGCTGACGACGGTGCCGAGCTCGGCGCAGGAAAAATACAACGGCGGACGCGAGTGACTTTGGAGTGCGGCGGCGCAAGCCGCCGCTTTCCAAGCTAACCCCCGATGTGACTCATCTCCACTTTCTTCAACCCCGCGGTCGCTTCACTGCGCAACTCCGAATAGCGATCCGTACGCCCGCGCCACACATTCGCGATCGCGCCGAGGATCTCGTCATCGCTCGCGTTGCCGCGCAGCATCGCGCGCAAATCGAAGCCGTTGCTTGCGAAGAGGCACAGGTACAACTCGCCCTTCGCGGACAGACGCGCACGCGTGCACGATCCGCAGAACGGCTGTGAGACGGACGTGATGATTCCGACTTCGCCCGCGCCATCCGCGTAACGCCAGCGTTCCGCGACTTCGCCGAAGTAATTGGGCTGTGCCGGCACCATCGGCCATTCGCGCTGCAATGCGGCCAGCACTTCGCGCGCGGGCACGACATCGTCGAGACGCCAGCCGTTCGTGTTGCCGACATCCATGTACTCGATGAAACGAATGATGTGGCCCGTGCCGCGGAAACGTTTCGCGAGCGGAACGATCTCGCGCTCGTTCATGCCGCGCTTCAAAACGCAATCGATCTTGATCGGCGCGAGGCCCGCTTCTTCCGCGAACGCAATCGCATCGAGCGCGCGCGACACCGGCATGTTCACATCATTCATCGCGCGGAACGTCGCGTCATCGAGCGCATCGAGACTGATCGTCACGCGCCGCAATCCCGCGCGTTTCAACGCGAACGCTTTCTCGCGCGTCAGCAACGCGCCGTTCGTCGTCAGCGCGAGATCGTCGAGCCCATCGATCGCCGCGAGCTGCTCGACCAATCGTTCGAGATCGCGGCGCAGCAGCGGCTCGCCGCCAGTCAATCGCACTTTGCGCGTGCCGAGTTGGACGAACAGACGCGTGAGGCGCGCGACTTCTTCGAACGTCAGCAATTCATCGCGATGCAGGAACGCGAAATCGCGGCCGAAGATCTCCTTCGGCATGCAGTACGGGCAGCGGAAATTGCAGCGATCGGTGACCGAGATCCGCAGGTCGTGAATCGGACGCCCGAGCGTATCGACGACGCTCATCTCTCTCGCGAAACTACGCGGGCGGGAACAAAAACTCCAGTACCGTGCGAATGCGCCGCGCCCACGCGCGCTCGCTGTGATCGCCGCGACGATCTTCGTAGTACTGAAATGTCTCTTCGCCCCAGCCTTTCTTCGCGATCACATCGCGCAACGCGCGAGCATCGTTCAAGGCCTCCGCGCCTTCGCGTCCTCCGATGTCGAGCCACATGCGCGGCGCGCGATCATTAAACGCTTCGACCGTCTTCAACACCGCGCGACCTGCCCACCACACCGACGGCGACATGACCGCCGCGCGGCCGAAAAGATCCGGACGCGTCATCGCGAGATGCAGCGACACGAGTCCGCCTAACGACGATCCGCCGACCGCGGTGTTCGCCGCATCAGGCAACGTTCGAAACGCCTCATCAATCGCCGGCTTCAACTCCTCGGCGAGAAAGCGTCCGTACTCATCCGCACGACCGCCGCCGTTGTGGCGTTGATCTTTCACCGGCGTGTATTCATCGATGCGACCCGGACCCGCGTGATCAACGCCGACGATGATCATCGGCGACGCCGTGCGCTCGCCGAGCGCCGCATCCGCTGCTTCCTGCACGCGCCAGGGATTGCCCGGCACGTATGCGCGCTCCGCGTCGAAGAGATTCTGTCCGTCCTGCAAATACAAAACGGGATAACGGCGCTCCGGATGTTCCTCGTAGCCCGCGGGCAGATAGATCGTGATCTCGCGCTGATTGCCGAAGATCTTCGACTCGAATCCGTGAATGCGCTCGATGCGTCCCGGACGGATGACCGCGCGTCGATTTTCCAGCCGCAGGACGCGCCGGAACGTGGCGCGCAACGCCTCACTCATGTCCCGCACGGTTACGTGAGCTCGCGATAGCCGCTGCGAAAGTAAACGAGCGGAGCGGATTCGATGGTCTGGGCGTCGACGACCTCGCCGACGAAGATGGTGTGATCGCCGCCGAACAGCGAATCGTGAACGCGGCACTCGAGCGTGCAAATCGCGCCGTTGATCAGCGGCACGCCGAGCTCGCCTTCGCGAATCGCCACGCCATCGAACTTGTCGTCGCGTCGGGATGCGAATCGATTCGAGAGCTCGGCCTGATTCTGCGCGAGGATGCTCACCCCGAATTTCTTCGCGGATGCGATCGCGTCATGCGACTTCACGCTCTTCTCGATGCAGATCAAAACGAGCGGCGGATGCAGCGAGAGCGAGGCGAACGAGGCCACGGTCATCCCGTAGCGCGCACCTTCATGCTCCGTCGTCACTACCGTCACTCCACTGGCGAAATGCGACATCGCCAGCTTGAATCCTGCATCGTCGATCGGCATGGCGCGGATCTTACTTCAAACTTTTCGCCATCCGCGGCGTACTTGGCTTGAAGAGTGGAGCGGCGAGCTCTCAGTTCGCCGATTGCGAAAGCCGGCGGGCTGAGAGCCCGCCGCTCCACGGAGAACAGGAGGATTTCATGCGACGCCTTTCATTGCTCGCGCTCTCGATTCTTCTCGCCGTTCCGCTTCTCGCATCCGAGGATGTGATTCGGAAGGGATTCAACGTCTCGCCGGGCGGCACACTGCATCTCGACGCCGACATCGGCAGCATCAAGATCGTCTCCGGCGGCACCGGCGTCGCCGTCGAGATCACGCGCAAAGCGCACGGCCGCCGCGGCGAAGAGCAGATGCGCGATCACAAGATCTCGGTCACGCAGCGCGGCAACGACGTCGTGATCGAAAGCGACAATCACGATCGCGACTGGAGCTGGTTCAACTGGACCGATGACTACGAAGTGCAGTGGAACGTGCGCGTGCCAGCGCAGTACAACGTCGAGGTCAACACGTCTGGCGGCTCGATCGATCTCGCGGATATCGGCGGCACGGTGAATGCGCGCACGTCGGGCGGCAGCATCAAGACCGGCAAGCTCACCGGCAACGCGGTGCTCAAGACTTCGGGCGGCAGCATTCGCGTCAACGGCGCGACCGCGGATCTCGAAGCACACACGTCGGGCGGTTCGATCGAAATCGGCGATGCTAACGGCCGCGTCGATGCGAAAACGTCCGGCGGTTCGATTCAGCTCGCTCGCGTCGGCGGCAATGTATTCGCGCGCACATCGGGCGGCGGCATTCGCATCGAAGACGCGGGAGGCACGGTCGACGCGTCGACGAGCGGCGGCTCGATCACCGCGAAGCTCTCGCGTCCGCTGTCGAGTGATTCGAAGCTCTCGACTTCGGGCGGCGGCATCACGGTCTCGCTCGCGCAAAGTCTGCGTCTCGATCTCGATGCGCGCGCGAGCGGCGGCGGCGTGACGAGCGATGTTCCGATCACCGTGCGCGGCACGCAGGACGATGACTCGCTGCAGGGTCAGATCAACGGCGGCGGTCCGAAGCTGACGCTGCGCACGTCCGGCGGCGGCATTCGGGTCAAACCGATCTGAGCCATTCGGGTGTGCACGCGTTACACTGCGTGCACACCCATGTCAGACATCAGCGAAGCGATCTCCGAATCTGTAGATGCGTCCGAATCGAGCCTGAACAGCGTGATCGCGCTGCTCGTCGCAATCATCGCGACGTTCATGGCGCTCAGCAGCGTCAAAGCAGGCAACCTCGGGCAACAAATGGCCGAGGCGCAGGCGCAGACGGTCAACTCGTGGTCGTACTTCCAATCGAAAAGTACGAAGCAGAACCTCGCTGAAGCAACGGTGATGCAGTTGCAGGTGCAGCGCACGATCGCCGCGGCGACACTTCCTCCTGCTGCAATCGCGGATCTCGACGCGCGCATCGCGAAGTACGAAGCGAACGTGCAGCGCTACGAAAAAGAGAAGAACGAGATCAAAGCGACGGCCGAGGGATATCAGAAGGAGTACGCGTCACTGAACGTGCACGACGATCAGTTCGATCTCTCCGACGCCGCGCTCTCCGTCACGATTGCACTCCTCGGCATCACCGCACTGACGAAGAAGAAATGGCTGCTCGTCTTCGCGATCGCGGGCATGGTGTTCGGCTTCGTTTTCGGAATCGCGGGATTCATGAAGTGGGATCTGCATCCGGAGTTCCTGACGTCGCTCCTCGGATGAGTGAAGCGACGGGCTCTCAGCCGCCGGCTTCAAAACATTCGGCGGGCTGAGAGCCCGCCGCTCCACTGTTCACGAATTGAGAATCGCCTTCGCTGCCGTGCGCGCACTCGCAAGTGCGGCGTCGGAGAGCAATCCTTCGTCTCCCACCCAATCGCCCGCGATGTAAAGCCCTTTCACCGGCGTGATGGCGGTTGGCCGCGGCACATTCGCTTTCGCAATCGCATTCGACACCGTCATCGACGGCAGGAACCTGCGATGTACGAGCACGTCGCGCCATCCCGGCTGCATGCGATCGAGCAGCGCTTCGAGCGTGCGCTCATCTTCGTTGATCGTCGTCGCGCCGCCTTCGATCTCGCGATTCGACGCGCTCGTTTCCTTCCGGTACTTCGCGAGATGAATGAGCGCACCGCCTTTCGGCGTGAGCTGCGCGAATTGCGAATGCACGGAGTAGTACAGCGGCTGATCGATGCCGATCGCATACGTGTTCTTCGGATTCGGCAACGAACGCAACGCGACGTCGAGACACGCGGCCGTCACCGGCGATGCATTCTTCGGCCACGACACACCAACATTCCCCGCGAGCTCATATGCGGTCATCGGATCGACCGCGAGCACAACATTCTCCGCGGGGATCAGCGCGCCTTCGACTTCGTCGGGACGCAGGTCCGGCATCGCGAGCGATAACGTGTTCGGATTTTCTGCATCGAGCTCGAGTCCGCCGAGCTCCACCGCGCGCACCGCACCATCCTGCACGACGCCGACGACGCGCGAGCTCGACACGAAATGAACGCCCGCCGAAACCGCGGCGCTGTGCATCGAATCGACGATGCGCTGCCATCCTTCATCGATGTAGATCGTGCCGCGCAATGCAGCGCGCATTTGCGCGAGCGCGAGCGGCGCACTCGCTTCGTTCGCGTGATCGGAGTACGTCGAGAGACGCAGCAGCGCTTCCATCACATCGCGCGCGCGTGCGTCGTCGAATGTTTTGTCGAGCCACTCGCGTACGGTGATGTCGCCGACGTTCGCGCCGTTCTTGCCGCGAACGCGAAGCAACGCAACACCGAGTTGCATCTTGCCGCGCAGCGAAAGCAGCGAAGTGGTGAGTAACGATGCGATGCCGCTCGGCAGCGTCTGCTCATTTCCGTTGATGAGCGCGACACCTTTCGTCTTCACGAGACCGCCGCGAATCGGGACGCCGAGGTCGCGACAGACGGATGCGCCGAGTCCGTGTTTGTAGAACGCGTGACCGCCGAGGTTGAAGCGATAGCCGTAGCGGAGATGCGTGATCGCGCGGCCGCCGAGAACGCGGCGTTTCTCAAAAAGCGTGACGGAACAGCCGCCGCGCGCGAGAAAAATGGATGCGGCGAGACCGGCGAGTCCACCGCCGACGACGATGACATTCCTGGCCACGGGAGGGCGCGAGTCTAACGTATTTCTGACGAAACCTTCGTCGACGCGCGGTTTCGTCTGTGGCAGAATCCGCCACGATTCGCTTTTTCAAAGGTTTGCGGGGGAAATTGCAGCCGCGAGCCGCTGTTGTGAGAATCGTCCACATCACGATGCGAAATTCTGCACGGATCACGTTGCTGTTTTCGATGTTGCTTTGCGCAGCCACCACGGCGCTTGCGCAGACGCCAGCCGATTTCTATGCCTCGTTGTTCACACGCGGCGCGTCGTATGTCGAAGCCGGACAGTACGATGCCGCGGTGACGCCGCTGCGCATCGCCGCGTTCGGCCTCGTCGATAACGTTGCTTCGTATCAAAGCGCGCTCGCATATCTCGCAATCGCGCAGGAGAAGACCGGCAATGCGGACGGCGCGCGTGATTCGGTGCGACGCATCATCTCCGCGGAGCGCATCGAGCGTCGTTTCGGATCTCTGCAGCTTCCGGTCGCGACACGCAACACATTTCTCGAGATCGCACGCAAGTACCTGCCGGGCGCGGATGCAAACGCGCTCGCAAGCGGCGGCGCAATCACGACAGCCGCGCCGAAGACCGGGCCGGCGGTGAAGACGACGCAGCCGCAGCCAACACCGACGCGTCCGCCGCAAACGCCGACACCCGCTCCGGCGCAACAACAACAGCAGCAAGCCCCGCAGCAGCAACCACCACAACAACAGCCAACGCAGACGCAGCAACCGCCTGCGCAGTCGAAACCGGCGACGTCCACCAAGCCGGCAGACCCGAAAGCCACCGTTCCGCAGACGAGCAGCTCCACCCGTCCGGCAGTGAAGGCGCCGACGACTCCGGCACCGCAGCCGCAGCAGACCGCACAGACGAAGCCCGCGGTCTCGGCGAAAGATGTCGCGATGCGCATCACCGCGGCGGAACGCGCGCTCACGAATGCGCAACTCGCGGAAGCGCAGCGTCTCTACCGCAGCGTGCTCGACACTCCGAACCTCGATCGCGACTCGCTGCTGCGCGTGGTCGAAGGTCTCTATCGCGCGCGTGATTTCTCCGGTGCGCTCACCGCGTTCAAATCGATCGGCACGCTGAAAGCCGGCGAAGAACCGTACGGCTATTACCAGGCCGTCGCGTTCTACGAGACCGGCCAGTTCGAGCAGGCGAAGAAAGTTCTGGCCACGACCATCCCGTACATCGAGATGACGCCGGACGTCGCTCGCTATCGCGCGAAGATCGAAGCCGGTAAGTAATCGTCGATCACACGAGGGCGGGCGCACTGCCGACCGAGCGAATCGCTCGAATCAATCGCGCACTCGCGGCATTGCCTTTCATCACCAATCCACTGACGCCGTGTCGAAGCTTCTCGCGGTCTTCCGCGGTGAGGTCTTTCGCCGTGAGCACGACGATCGGAATCGTCGATGTCGATTCGCGTTGTCGCAACAACTCCGCGAGCTCGAAGCCACTCATGCCCGGCATCATCAAATCGAGAATGATCGCGTCGGGCCGCATCTTCTCCATGCGCTCCAGCGCCTCGGGACCTGAAGTCGCGTGATCCACGACGTAACCTTCGCTGAGCAGCGCCTGCTCGACCATCTCGTGCACGCTGAGATCATCATCGACGACGAGTACGCGTGCATCGCGCGCGAGTGAGCCGCGACCGGTGAACTCCGCGAGGCGCCGCAGCAATCGCGGCCACTCCACCGGTTTCACGAAGTAATCGTCGGCACCGACAGCGAGTGCGAGCTCGCGATTGTCGAGCATCGACACGATGATCACCGGGACGTTCGCGGTCGCGCTGTCGGCTTTCAGTTCGCGCAACACCTGCCAGCCTTCCATGCCCGGCAGAACGAGATCGAGCGTGATCGCGCGCGGCCGCATCGTGCGCGCGAGTCGCAATGCTTCTTCGCCGGAGCGTGCGCGAATCGGCGTGTAACCCGCCGAATGCAAATACGCGCTCAACGTGTCGAACGCTTCGTCTTCATCTTCGACGACGAGCACGCGCTCACCCGGCGGCACGACGACGCCATCCGGCGAAACGATCGGACTCGGAATCGACGCACCTGCAAACCGCAGCGGCAGCGTGAACGTGAAGTCGCTTCCTTCACCCGGCGTGCTGCGCACCGAAACAGATCCGCGCTGCAGCTCGACGAATTTCTTGACGAGCGACAAGCCGAGGCCCGTGCCGCCGTACGTGCGGCTCGTGGTCGTATCGATCTGGCGAAACTCATCGAAGATCACGGCGAGATGTTCGGGCGCGATGCCGATGCCGTGATCGCGCACGGAGATGGCGAGGTTCTCGCCGACGATGCGCGCGCGAATCGTCACGGTGGTGCCGCTCATCGAGAACTTCACCGCATTCAAGAGAAGGTTGTAGAGGATCTGTTTGAACTTCGCGTGATCGGTCTCGAGCTCTTTCACATCGTCGGCGACGTCGATCTCGAAGGCGATGTTCTTCTTGCCCGAGAGTCCCTTCATCACCTGACACACGCTCTCGATCGCCGCGCGCACAGGAAACACCTCGGGATACAGCTCCATCTTCCCTGCTTCGACTTTCGAGAGATCGAGAATGTCGTTGATGATCGAGAGGAGATGCTGTCCC
>JBQCJC010000284.1:0-6158 GCA_051953135.1 Thermoanaerobaculia bacterium
CGCTTCGGTGAGCATGTGGTTCGAGTGAATCGCCTGCGTGAGCTGCTCGACGAGATCCTTGTCGCCCGCGGCCGTTGCGGCTTCGAGCATCGCATCGAGCGCGAGCGCCGCGGCTTCGATGAGCTCCTTCGTCGGATTCTCACCGCGCTGCCACGCTTCGTACGCGGCGATGCCTTCCTTGATCACTTTGTTCGTGTCGATCTTCGGATTCGGAATCACGCCGACGAGCACGTTGTCCGCGAATCCACTCGGACTCACGTGCGTCCCGTGGAAATGCAGGTTCGTCGTGTTCGACGCGTGGAAGCAGTTCGGAAACTTGTCCGCGCGCGGATAGCGTTGCGAGCCATCCGCGTTCACGGACGTATCGCACTTGCCGCGCGCGCTCGTCACGGAGCTCGCGGGGAACTTCTGCTGATCGATGCGATTGATGAGCATCAGCTCGACCGTGTCGCCGACGCGCGCGCGCAGCGTTGGTCCCGGATACTCGATGCCCGGCAGCGTGACGCGATCTTTCGGATCGAGGCTCCAGCCTTTGTATCCGTGATACGTGCGCACGACCGGCGCGAAGCACTGGAAGATGCCGTTCGAGTAGTACGTCATCGAACGTTGTTCCGCGACGACTTCGATGATGCCGCGGAGATAGTTGTTGACCGAGGCGATCTCACCGACGGGCTTCAGCACTTCGCCGGCTTTCGCGACGCACGCGGCGCGCTGCGCTTCCGCGGTGCGCATGTACGGCCAGAACATGACGCCCGCGGCACTCGTGAGTGCGATGCCGAGGAAATCGCGGCGCGAGGGAGTGATCGTGTCGATCTCGAGCTCTGCAATGTCAGTCATGGCGTCCTCCTACTTCACCTGAATCGTGCCGGTCTCGCTCGGATGCAGCGCGCACTCGTACGGGATGTCGCCCGCGGTTTCGAATGGCACTGCCGGCGATGTGGCGTTCGCGACGATCGGCTGCGCGAGCCACGCATCGGCGGGACCGCCCGCGGGCATCGGCTGATGCGATGCGGTCGTCGAGTTGAGCCACACGATGCTCTCGCAAAGCTCGATCGACTTCGTCTTCGGTGCGAACGACGTGACGTTGCTCGCGGTTGCAATCTGCACGTTGTACACGACGATCGTTCCGGTCTCCGTCGGATGCAGTGCGCAGACGTACGGGAACGTTCCGACTTCATCGAACGCCACCGGCGGCGATGAATCACCCGGCTCGATGTTCTCCTCCAGCCACTCATCTTCCGGCCCGCCTTTCGGCATCGGGCGATGCGCGTTCATGTCGCTGTTGTTCCACACGATGCTGCGGTTCTGCGGGAGATTGATGCTCTTCGGCACGAAAGCGGCCGGGCCGTCGAACGTCTGCCCGATCTGCACGACCGCGGCGACTTCGATCGTTCCGGTCTCGTCGGGATGCAGCGCGCACGCGTATGCGTACGAGCCCGCGACGGCGAAGCGCACCTGATCGGATGTGGCTTGTGGAGAGATCGGCGTTTTGAACCACGTGGTCGGTGAGCCAGCGATGGGATATGGCTGGTGCTCGGTGTGGTGATCCGCGTTGAACCAGAACACCGAGTCGGCCGATTGAATCTCGCGATCCGACGGATCGAAGCCAGTCGGATCCGATTCCTGCTGGACGGTAATGCGCCAGAGCATCGGGAACCCCCTTCTCTCTATCTCGATTTTTTTGCTGAGGACTGGAAGAAAATTCTGGTGGCAGGAAGGAAGTTCGTCAACTCGGAAATCAGGGTTTCTGGACTTGTGGTTCGATTTCGATCCGTCGTTCGGCGTCGAATCGCTCCGCGACCCGCTACACTTCCCCCGCTTGGCCTCGGTCCATTTCCTCTGCCCGCACTGCGAAGCGCGCGTCGCGCGCGAGGCCGGCGAACCGGCGCGTGTGTGCGATCACTGCGAGAAGGCGACGATGGTCACGGCGCCGCCGGATGGCGCGATCATCGATCGCTGCGCGGCGTGCGGCCACGACGAGTTGTATTTTCAGAAAGACTTCAATCGCACGACCGGCATTGCGCTCGTGGTTCTCGGCTCGATCTTCGTCCCGTGGACCTACGGTCTCTCACTCCTCGGCGTCACGATCCTCGATTACATCGTGTGGCGCATGGTGAAAGACGTGATCGTCTGCTACGACTGCCAGGCCGTACATCGCGGCTATCCCGCCAATCCGCGTTTGCAGCCGTTCGATCTCGCGACGCACGATCGTCACGTGTACGGCGCCGCGCCACCGGGCGCGGAAGAGAAGCACTGATCAACGCGATCGCTTCACAATCGCAGTTCGGACTGCGCATCGAACAGATGCAGCGCATCGAGCTCGATCACGAGCTCGATCGTCTCTCCGACGCGCGGTACGTTGTGCGAATCAAACGACGCGACCATCAGATCGTCGCCGAGACGCGTGTGAATGATCGCCTCGTGTCCGATCGGCTCGACGATGTCGACGACACCAGGCACGCGCGCCGTTGCGCCGCGACCCTGCTGTTCGGGCGCGAGAATGTTTTCGGGTCGAACGCCGACGAACACTTTCTGCCCATTGCGCACGACGTTGCGATGTTTCTCCGGCACCGGAATCGAGAACTTCGCGGCGTTGAGCTGACCGTCATTCACGATCGCGTCGAAAAAATTCATCGGCGGCGTTCCGATGAATTGCGCGACGAACACGTTCGCTGGTTTGTCGTACACCTCGAGCGGCGTGCCGACCTGTTGAATCTTTCCCGCGTTCATGACGGCGATGCGATGCCCCATCGTCATCGCTTCGACCTGATCGTGCGTCACGTACACGCACGTCGTCTGCAATCGCTGCTGGAGCTTCGTGATCTCCGCGCGCGTCTGCACGCGCAACTTCGCGTCGAGATTCGAGAGCGGCTCATCGAAGAGAAAGACTTTCGGATCGCGCACGATCGCGCGTGCGACCGCAACGCGCTGTCGTTGTCCGCCTGAGAGTTGCTTCGGTTTGCGATCGAGCAGATGCGAGATGCCGAGTGTGTCGGATGCAGACGTGACGCGCTTGTCCATCTCCGGCTTCGGCATCTTGCGGATCTTCAGCCCGAACTCGATGTTCTCGCGCACGGTCATGTGTGGATAGAGCGCGTAGCTCTGAAAGACCATCGCCACGTCGCGGTCTTTCGGCTGCAGTTCGTTGACGACGCGATCGCCGATGCTGACCGTGCCGTCGCTGATGTCTTCGAGTCCCGCGATCATGCGCAGCGCGGTCGATTTGCCGCATCCCGAAGGTCCGACCAGGACCATGAATTCGTGATCGCGGATGTCGAGGTTCAATCCTTCGATGACCGATACCGGGCCGTAGCGCTTCGCAACGTTTTCGAATCTCACTCCTGCCATGTGATGATCCCTGCCCCCTTCGCGCTGCGTTGTGCGGCCAGTCGTTGGATGTTAGCAGAGGCGGACTACAGCGGCAGATGTGCGATCGCCGCGAGCCAGCCGCCGAGGACTTCACCGATGATGACCGCGACGACGTCGACGTAGAGGATTCCGGTCGCGGCCATCGTCGAGCGAATTTTCACCGTGCCCCAAACCATCGGATAGAGCGCGAGCGGCCCTAACAATCCCCACCCCGCGCGCATCCAGAAGAAGATGTCGGTGATCACGGGCGGTTGCCACGCTGCTGCAATCGCGATCGTGACGAGTGTGAGTTTCGCGATCGCGCTGATGAGCGTCGCGTGCGTGAGCCGCTTCAGCGGATCGATCGCCATGCCGCGCACGACGAGGTACCAGTGCCCGAGAAGCATCGCGAGATTCACGCTGCCGAGGAGCGCGATCGATGCGAGCGCTCCGGCGATGCTCCACGCGATGTGCGATGGCTTGACCGCGGCGTGATACGCGCAGACCGCGCTGGCGAGATACGCGATCGCGAGCAGTGCGTTGCTCGCTTTGGAGATGAGTCGCTTCGGAAAGCGCAGCACGAGCCAGACGAGAATCGTGAGCGCGACGATGCTCGTGTCGAGGAGCGCAAGATCGCGACGACCGCTCATCGCATGCGAGAGCGCCGCGCAGAGCGCGAGCACGCCGCCAATGATGAGGATCATGCGATAGAACTTCACGCCCGCGTTGCGGCGACCGACGAGTGGAAGGAAGAGGTAGAGCCCCGCGGCGACGTCGATGAGAAAAAGCGCGAGGAGCATGTGCGGCGCAGAGTGTAAATGGAGCGGCGGACTCTTAGTCCGCCGAATCTTGAAACCGGCGGGCTGAGAGCCCGCCGCTCCAACTACACCTCGCGCACGGCGCGCGAGCTATTCTTGTAATCGAGCCGCAGTTCCATCAACTCCGCGAGGAGCATCGACGCGGTTTGCGTGCGCTCGTAAATGCTCTTCTTCATCGCACGCTCGACGATGCCGTGCAATCCATGCGGCACCGACGCGGGCAATGGATCAGGCGTCTGCTCCACGATCGCCGCGAGAATATCCATCGCGGTGTCGCCATCGAACGGCGGACGCTCGGCGAGCATTTCGTACAGCACCGTTCCGAGCGAGTAGATGTCGCTGCGCGTGTCGATGACGGCTTCGCCTCTCACCTGCTCCGGCGAGAAGTAGTAGATCGTGCCGATGTGCGAGCGGCGCAGCGGATCGGTATCGTCGCCGCCACCGGCAAGTGTGGCCACGCCAAAGTCGAGCACTTTCACGTGCTCGTCTTTGCGCAGCATGATGTTCTCGGGCTTCACATCGCGATGCACGATCCACGCTTCGTGTGCGGCGGCGAGCGCTTTCGCGACGGCGATGCCGACGTCGAGCACTTCGACGGGCGACATCGGTCCGCGCTGCATGCGCTGGCGCAACGTTTCGCCTTCGACGTATTCGCTGGCGATGTACTGAATCTCGTCTTCGACGCCGACGTCGAGGACGGTGACGATGTTCGGGTGGTTGATCATCGCGGCAACGCGCAACTCGCGCTCGAAATGGCGAATGGAGCGTTCGTCGGTCTCGTGTTTGCGGAGAATCTTGAGTGCGACTTTCCGCCGCATCACCGTATCCTCCGCGAGATACACCTCGGACGAACCACCTCCGCCGAGATGCTGCAACACGCGGTATCGACCGACCCTCAGGACATTCATTGCTGAGCTAGCGTTTCACGTTTCACGTCACGCAAACTGTGACGCACGTCCCATTTCGGGATTTCAGCGTACCACTGTGCTGGCGCGCACGAAGCGGAATCCCTCCGCGCGCAGCTTCGGCACTTCTTCCGTGAGCACGCGCACCGTGACCGCGTAGGGATGTCCGATGCCGACCGCGATGCCGCGTTTCTCCGCGGCACTCGCAAGTTCCGCGACCTGTTTGCGCACCTCGCGTTCGGTGGCGACATCGTCGAGGAACACGTTGCGCGTCGCGGTGCGGATGTTCAGCTCACGCGCGACATTCGCGGCGACGGACGCACCTGTCGTTCGCGAATCGACGAAGTACATCCCTTCGGGAATCGCGCGCATCACGGTCTCCATGACGCGACGATCGGTCGTCGCCAGTGAGCCCATGTGGTTGTTCACGCCGCGCGCATGCGGAATGGAGTCGATGTTCTCGCGCGTGATCCTTGCGATTTCTTCATCGGACATCGACGTCAGAATCGCGTTACGTCCCGGCGACTCGCCGCCCTGCGGCTGCATCGGAAGATGACAGAGGATCTCGAATCCCGCGGCGTTCAATCGCGTCGCGAACTCTTCGACGTGCGTGCCGTTTGGAAGAATCGCGCAGTTGAGATTCGGATCGAGTTTCATCAGCGCGGACAGCGGCTGACCTTCGAAGCCGAGGTCGTCGATGATGAGAACGATGTCGCCGCGATGCTTGCGCGCTTTCCGCGTCACTCGCGGCAACGCTTCCTGCTGCACGACCTGTGGTTGTGATTGCGCGACCGGCGCGTGCTTCTGCCCCGGGACGGTTTGACGGACTTCCTGAAACGCCTGTTCCGGCGTGATTCCGTCGTTCCACCATTGCCACAAAAAGAAAACGGCCATCCCGAAAAGCGGGACGGCCGTGAGAAAGGCAATCGTCTTGAATGAAGAACTGCGCGTCCACTCCCCCCGGCCACTCATGCGCGGGAACATTGTACCGTGCGGAAGCCGTGGAGCGGCGGGCTCTCAGCCCGCCGGTATCGAGAATGTTCGGCGGGCTCTCAGCCCGCCGGTATCCAGAATATTCGGCGGGCTG
>JBQCJC010000285.1:0-3669 GCA_051953135.1 Thermoanaerobaculia bacterium
CATCCTTGCGGAGAACATGCGCCGCGAGGGATACGAGTTCGCACTCTCGCGTCCGCAGGTCATTCTCAAAGAGATCGACGGCAAGACGATGGAGCCGTATGAAGCGCTCGTCGTCGATGTCGAGGAAGGTCACGTCGGTCCGGTGATGGAGAAGTTGCAGCAGCGCCGCGCCGAGATGACGGACATGGTCAATCCCGGCACCGGCCGCGTGCGCATCGAGTTCAAGATCCCGACGCGCGGTCTCTTCGGCATTCGCACCGAATTCCTCAGTGAAACACGCGGTACAGGGCTCCTGTACCACACGTTCCTCGAATACGGCCCGTATCGCGGCGAGCTCACCTCGCGCAATCGCGGCGCGCTCGTGGCGAAGGAAGCCGGCGACACGACGGCATACGCCATCGAGCCGCTGCAGGAACGCTCCACGTTGTTCCTCGGACCTGGTCTCAAGGTCTACGGCGGTCAGGTCGTCGGCGAAAACTCGCGCGACAACGACATGGTCGTGCAGGTCTGTCGCGCCAAGCACCTCACGAACATGCGCGCCTCGGGCTCGGACATCGCGGTGAAACTCACGCCTCCGCGCATCATGACGCTCGAGCAGTGCCTCGACTGGATCGAAGACGACGAGCTCGTGGAAGTGACGCCGGAATCGATCCGCATTCGCAAGCAGATCCTCGATCACTCGCAGAGAGAAGTCGCGGCGAAGAAGGCGAAGAAAGCCGAAGCGGCGGGCTGACGGAGCGAGAGAATTGAAAATTGAAAATTAAAAATTGAAATCACGTACAGGCGAGATTGCGCGACGACCGGCAAATCTCGCGATGCTTGATTTCAATTTTCAATTTTCAATTTTCAATTTCTACCTTCCCCAACATCCATCATCCACACATCCGAATCGCTCGAGCGATCCGAGAACACGAGCGTCTTCGCGTCGGCGGAGAGGGTCATGCCGGAGACGGGCATCGACGACTGCACATCGCGGATGGCGTTGGTGTCGATGTTCACGATGCGCAACTTCCCGGCGTCGCTGTAGAGAATCTCGCGTCCGTTCGGAAGCCACAGCGGACGTGAGCCGCTCGGTGCGACGGGGCGATAGGTGCGATCGCCGAGGAAGTACACGACGATGCCGGGGCGTCCGCGTAGTTCGCCGGCCAGCATCGTCCCATCCGGAGACCAGGCATTGAACGCCGGCCGCGAGCCCTGATGCGTGGCGGGAAGCGGCTGAATCTCCGCGCCGGGTTGCTGGATGTTGAGCAGATACGTGTGCTCGTCGTTGTAGAACGCGAGCATGCGTCCGTCGCGCGAGACCGTCGGATACCAGACGCTGCGGCCGGTCGTGTGCGTCATGCGCGTCAGACCGCTGCCATCCGCATTGATGCGCCAGATCTCATAGCGCTGTTCATCGCGTTGCGAGTAAAAGTAAAGCTGTTGACCATCGGGCGACCACGACACGCCGCGATCGCGCGCCGCATCATTCGTGAGCTGACGGATCTCGCCCGTCGCAACCTCGACGACGAACAGATCCTCCTGCCCGCCGCGATTCGTCATCGCCACGAAACGGCCATCGGGTGAAACCGCGGAACTGAAGATCAGGAACGTGCCGTCGAGCACTGGCTTCGGCGGCGACGTCAGCGTCCCGGTCTCGGGATCGAATGACTCGATGCGCAACGTGTCCTTCTGCTCGATCGCCGCGTACGTCATGCGCGTGCCGTCGCGCGAGATCGAGTGGTGCGCCGAGAACGGCGCCGGCAACGTTACCGGCTCTTCGCCGCCGCGAACCTTCCCACTCTCCTCGTCGATGCGCACGCGCCACAGATTCATCGAGCCGCCGCGATCGCTGCCAAAGTAAAGATGTTGACCGTTAGGCGCCCACACCGGATTCCAGTCAACATTGAGATCGTCCGTCACACGCACGATCGTTTTCTGCGGCTCCTTCGCATCCGGCTCGATCGTCCAGATGTCGCGCTGCGCCGACTCCCCGGCCATGCCCCAGTACGCGATGCGATTGCCGTGCGGCGACCACGCGGGCTGCACGCCGTCGGCCTGCAGCAGCAGTTTGCGCTCGCCGCTTTCGACGTTGATGACCCACAACTCGCTGCGTTGTCCGCGCGAGGTCGGCGTGTACGTGATGCTCTCGGTACCGCACACGAGTCGCTTCGAGTCGGGCGACCACGACGGGTTGAACCACGAGCCGGTGATGCGTCGCGCCGCTTCACCTGTTGCGCCCATCACGAAGATGCCGCCGCCATCGCACTCGGATCGATACGCGATCATCGAGCCGTCGGGTGAGAACGCGGGCTGCGTGTCTTCCTTGTCGCAGCGCTTCGTCAGATTGATCGCGTTGCGGCCGTTGATGCGCTGCAGAAAGATGTCGCCCGCCGAGACGAACACGAAACTCTCGCCGTCGGGAGACATCGTCGGAAAGATCTCGATGCCCGCCTGATGCGTGAGTTGCGAGAAGCGGCGTGAGGGGCGCTGCTCGGCTTCGACGCGCGAGCGAAAGAGATAGCCGCCGAGGAATGCGAGGGCGGCGAGAATGATGCCGGCGATGCCGAGGAGAAACGTGCGTTGCGGGATGCGTGGAGTCTCGACCGTCGGCATCGTGCCGGAGCCGCTCGACAACATGTCGAGATGGAATGCGAGATCGCGCGCCGATTGAAATCGCTGCTCCGGACTCTTCTCCATGCAGTGCCGGATCACGCGCTCGAGTCCCGGAGTCACATTCGGATTCTTCGACGACAGCTCCGGTGGATCTTCGCGAAGAATCGCGGACATCGTGTCGGCGGGAGAGTCGCCGCGAAACGGATGCTCGCCCGCGACCATCTCGTACATCAGCGTGCCGAACGAAAAGATGTCGCTGCGCCCGTCGACCGATTGCCCGCGCACCTGCTCCGGCGACATGTAGCCGACCGTGCCGATCACCGTGCCCGGCGACGTGTCCTGCTCCATCGTGTCTTCGTCGGAGAGCGTGAACTCGTCCGCCGCGCTGCGCAGCTTCGCGACGCCGAAGTCGAGAATCTTCACGCGCCCGTCTTTGGTGACGAAGAGATTCTCGGGCTTGAGATCGCGATGCACGATCCCGCGTTCATGCGCGGCCGCGAGTCCGTTCGCGATCTGAATGCCGTAGTCGACCGCCTTGCGAATCGACAACTTCACCGCGGTACCGTTCTCGCGCAGCATCGCGCGCAACGTCTGCCCTTCGAGCAGTTCCGTGACGATGTACGGCCGTCCGTCGGCGGAGCCGACATCGAAGATCGTCAGCAGGTTCGGATGATTGAGCGCTCCGGCCGCACGCGCTTCCTGTTCGAAGCGATGCATGCGATCGGCGAATTTTGCGAAGCTCGGCGGCAGGATCTTGATCGCGACATCGCGACGAATGCGCGAGTCATGAGCCTTGAAAACCTCGCTCATGCCTCCCGCGCCGATGCGCGACACAATCTCGTACGGCCCCAGCCGCGTACCGGACTCCACGGCTGTATTGTAAGGGGGCGGGCGACGCGTTGTGGGTTCGGTTGTTGGCGGGAACGAGAGATGAGCGATGAGTGATGAGTGATGAACCGCGCTGGCGAGAAAGAACGTTCATCGACATGACGTCATGGCAACGAAAGCGCAATCTCGCCAGCACCGTTCATCACTCATCACTCATCTCTCATCCCTCATTTCTCGCGGCTACCT
>JBQCJC010000286.1:0-7061 GCA_051953135.1 Thermoanaerobaculia bacterium
GGAGCGGGCGTTTGGAGGGGGCCCGGGGGGGTGGGTGGTGCGACGAAAAATGATGCCAGCTCCCGATTGCGCTTGGTTGGGGGGCGCGGAACCTTTTCTCCTGACCGTCGTTCTTCATACGAATGAACGACGACGCATTGATGCAGCGGGTCCGGGAAGGCGACGACGACGCCTTCGGCGAGATCGTCGATCGCTACAAGGATTCGCTGGTGAACTACGTCACGCATCTCGTGCGGTCCCGGGATCGCGCGGAGGAAATTGCGCAGGACGCGTTCGTTCGTCTGTATCGCAACGCTAATCAATACAAGGCACAGGAGCGGCTCGGACCGTATCTGTTTCGCATCGCCACGAATCTCGTCGTGACCGAGGCGAGACGCGAGAAGCGCTGGACGCTGCTGCTGCCGAGACTTCACGCGAGCACGCGCCAGAGCGAGCCCGCTCCCGACACGAATCTCTTCTCGAACGAAATTCAGCGACAAGTGTCCGCGGCACTCGAGCGATTGCCGCTCAAGTATCGCGCGCCGCTCGTGCTGTTTGAGATCGAGGAGTGGTCGTACGACGAGATCGCGCGCGCACTGGATATTCGCGGCGGCACGGTGAAGTCGAGAATCTCACGTGCGCGAGATCTCCTGCGGAGACAACTCGCGCCCTGGTGGACCGGAGGATCGGAACATGAACGACACGCAGACCGGCGACTCGTTGCGAGCACTGCCGCGCACGAAAGCGTCGCCCGCATTCACTCGTAACGTGATGCGCGCGCTGGATGCGGAAGAAGCAGCGCCACGCAGAAGCCCGATGATCTGGCGCATGGCCGCGGCGGTCGCGATGGTCGTGTGTCTGATCGGTGCCGTGCAGTTCGCGATCGTCCAGCAACAGCACCGCGCGCAAATGGAGTCGCTGCGCGCCGAACAACAACGCATCGAAGCGGAGCTCGAGGCGGTGAAGAAGATCGCCGATGACGCGGAGCCGGTTGTCGTTCTCGAGAACAACCAGGGCACGCGCGTGATCATGGATCTCGATACCGCCGTGCAGCCCGCATCTCTTCGCACCTTTGACTGAGAGAGGAACCCGTCATGAAATCCCGTCTGTTCACCCTTGCTGTCGCGGTGCTCGTCACTGCATCTGCATTCGCGGAGAAACCGATTCGCCGCACCGTCATCATCAAAGACGGCAAAGTCATTACCGACAACGCTGAGCCGATCGAGCTCGGCGGCATCCTCGGAGACCTCGGTGGTCTCGGCGGCAAGCGCGCGTATCTCGGCGTGAGTCTCGTCGATATCTCGCCGGAACTGCGCGAGCACCTCGGCGCATCGAAAGATGCGGGCGTGCTCGTCGAATCCGTCGCCGATGGCAGCCCCGCCGAAAAAGCCGGCGTCAAAGTCGGCGACGTCATCACCGCCGTCGACGGCAAAGACGTCAGGTCGTCGTCCGATCTTCGCGCGGCATTGCGCGACAAGAAAGATGGCGACAGCGTGCGCGTCGAAGTGCAGCGCAATCGCGGTCGTTCGACGCTGGTCGCGACACTGATCGAAAAAGAAGGTCCGCGCATTCTTCTGCGCTCCGATCTCGGAGATCTTTCGAAGCGCATCGGCGATGGTCAATGGACCGCGCGCGTCGAAAGCATCGGCGGCGGCGATTGCGATGAGCTGCGCGGCCGCATCAAGGATCTCGAATCGCGATTGAAGGAACTCGAGAAGAAGTTGCAGAAGTGATTTCGTGGAGCGGCGAGCTCTCAGCTCGCCGATTTTCAGAGCCGGCGGGCTAACAGCCCGCCGCTTCACTTTGTATACTTACCCTCGTGAATCGCACGATCGAATCGGCACTTCGTTTTGTGAACCTCACCGCGGCGGGATTGCTCGCCGGCTCGCTCGGCTTTGGCCGAGCCGCGCTCGTTCCCGGCTGGAGCGACGAGTTGCCCGTTGCGGACCGCACGCATGAAGCGCAGAAGACCGCAAGTTACTTCAATGCAATCGGTCCCGTGGCACTCGGCACCGCGGTGACGCTCGCGATCGCAGCGCCGCGCGGCAACACAACCAAGCGTCTTCTCGACTCGGCATCGGCGGTCGGGCTCGCGGGTGTGCTCGCGGCGACGATCATGGTCACGGTCCCGATCAATAAAGAGCTCGAGGCGCAACCCGCGACCGATTATCCGAGCGATCGCTCGCAGTCGCTCGTGAAGAACTGGAGCCGCGCGCACGCGGTCCGCACATCCCTCGGCATCGGCGCATTCATGTGCGCCGTTGCCGCATCCGGAATCCTCACGAAGTCTTCGCGGTGAAGTGATCCCACCCGCGCGCCTCGAGCGGCCGCGCCACCCCGTTCTCCTTCAGCAACACTTCGCGATCGCGAGTGATCCGTCCGATCGAATACACCGGCCGGCCTAACGCGCGACTGAGATCGAACTCGCGCAGGGAAGACGTGAAGAGCAACGCGTACTCTTCGCCGCCGTGCAGCACTGCATCGCGCACGTTGAGCTGCAGCGCGCGCGCGTGCGCCATGAGATCGGGGAACACCGGAATGCGTTCCTTCTCGATCTCCGCGCCGAATCCCGATGCATCGCAGATGTGATGCAAGTCGGTCGAGAGTCCGTCGGAGATGTCGATGCACGATGTGACTTCCGGAATGCGCGCGAGTGCGAGTCCGAGCTCGAGCTCCGGCTCGGGTTCGACATTGCGTCGAATCGCCGAGGCGACGAACTCGCGCTCCGCGTAACCCGGTGGCTCCTTGCCAATGAGAGCAAGTCCTGCAGCGCTGCCGCCGATCGGACGCGAAACGTAAATGCGATCGCCTGGCTTCGCACCGCCGCGCGTGAGTGCACGCGTGACGATCGTTCCGACGGCGGTGATCGCGATCGTGAGTTTTTCCGCGCGCGAAAAGTCACCGCCGATGATCTCGATGCCCCATTGCTTCGACGCTTCCGCGTACGCGACGAGCATTTCATCGACATGCGGTTGCGCCCATTCCGGCACCGCGAGCGCGAGCAATGCGTACGCGGGCTTCGCGCCCATCGCAGCGATATCCGAAAGATTCACTGCAAGCGATTTGCGTGCGATGAAGCGCGGCTCGATCGCGCGCGTGAAATCGACGTCTTCGACGAGAAGATCCGTGGTGTACACGCGATCGTCGACGACTGCCGCGTCGTCGCCGATGCGATTCGAGAACAGCTCGCGCACGCGCGCGACGAGTTGCGCTTCGTTCACTTGCGAGATTTCTCCACCGGCACGATCGGAATCAGCGGACGCTCGAACGTTTCGCCTTTGTAGATGATCGATTCGAGAAACAATCCGGATGGCGGCGCGGTCGGCTGCCACGCTTCGGCTTTTTTGTTCAGTCGCGAGGCGATTTCTTTTTCGTTGCCGCGTCCGACTTCGACGAGGAACGACGTCAACTTGCGCACCATCTTCCAGAGGTAATGCGATGCGGCGATGCGAAAGAGAATCAGATCGCCTGCGCGCACCAGCTCCGCGCGTTCCACGACGACGATGCGCGATTCATCCTGCGCGAGTCGTTTGTCGGTGAACGCGCTGAAGTCATGACGACCCGCGAGTTGCGCTGCGGCCGCATTCATCGCGTTGAAGTCGAGACGATCTTTGATCCACCACACGAACGACTTCGCGAATGCCGTGCGTCGCGTGCTGATTTGATAGAGATACACGCGCGAGATCGCATCGTGGCGCGCGTGAAAGTTGTCCGCGGCTTTCACGGCATCGAGGATGCTGATGTCGTGCGGCAGCAGGTCGTTGAGCTTGCGCATGAGATCGCGCGGATCGTGCGATTTGTGCGTGCGCAGATGCGCAACCTGGCCGGACGCGTGAACGCCCGCATCGGTGCGGCCGGCGCCGCCGAGATCGACGTCGCCAAGGATCTGATTCGCGGCGCGGAGCAGATGACCTTGCACGGTCTTCTGCGTGTTACCCTGCGCCTGCCAACCGGAATACCGAGTGCCTTCGTACTCGAGAGTCAGTTTGTAAGTCGGCATGCGCCCGAATTCATATCAGGTTCTTGGTGATTTCTTCGTGGTCGTCTGGGATGACGGACACGAATCGTACTATTCGCTCGAAGCGCTTCGGCGCGCGTGTCCGTGCGCCGTCTGCTCCGGCGAGCCCGATCTCTTCGGCCGCATCTACCTCGGCGGAGAGCAACGCTACCGGCCCGAATCGTTCGTGATTCAGTCGATCGAGCCGGTCGGAAATTACGCGTTGCAGATCAATTGGGCCGACGGCCACACCTACGGCATCTGGACGTACGAGCGCCTGCGCGAAGTCGAACCTACGCCTTGAGGTGGCAGCCCGTGCAAACGACCGGGCCCTTCTTCTGCTCCTTGTGACACGCGATGCAGCGGATGTGAAACGGATTCTTCGCGAGTGACATCTCGCGCATGCTCGGTGTCTTCGCGTTCTTCGGATCGAGATGACACGTCGAGCACTTCGCGACCTTCGTGTCCTTGTCGGTGGTCAAACCTTTCTGCGTGTGATGACACGTGTCGCACTTGCCCGCCACGAGTTTCGTGTGCTTCTCGTGCGAGAAGTTGACGGCGGGTTGTTTCTTCGCGGCTTCGTTGATCTTGATCGTGGCGGGGCCGTGATGTGCGAATAGAACCGTGGCCGCCGAAAACAGGATCGCCATGAGCACCGTTAGCCTTTGACGCATGAATCGTCCCTCCTTCGGTGCGGTTGTGCTCGCAACCAGCATTCCGCCGCAAGACGACTGTTGCGACGTGATGTCTCAGACGGGAACGATGACGCGCAATCGCCTCGGTGCGAGCGCGAACGAAACCGGCGTGCGCGTGAGTGGCTCACCATCGGCGTAGACCGCGAGAGAGATCTCGCTCGAGAACGAGAACTCTTTTCCGCGACGTACTTCGACGAACGGACTTTTCACGTGCGCGCCGCTGTACGCGAGCGGCAACGTCTTGAGCAGTTGCGCGCGCGTGGTCTGGTGCACGATGCAGAGATCGAGCAGACCGTCGTCGGGTTTTGCGTCTGGTGTAATGCGAATGCCGCCGCCGTACTGGCGCGTGTTGCCGATCGCCGCGAACATGATGCGTTCGTCGCGCGCGCTGTTCTCCGTGCGAATGTGCACCGAGCGCGGCGTGAACTTCGGAAGGACGCGAAGGATCGCGTAGAAGTACACGGCCGATCCGCGCAGGAACTTGACGTTGCGATTCGCGTATTCGGCAACCTCGGAATCGAACCCGAGTCCGGCGACACCGAGGTAGCGGAGATTGTTGGCGAGAGCGACGTCGAACTCGCGCACGCGGCCGTTGATCACGTTGTCGCACGCGCCGCGAATGTCGCGCGGAATGCCGGCGACGCGCGCAAAGTCATCGCCCGATCCTGTCGGGATCAACGCGAGCGTGCCGTTCTCGAGATCGAATTCACGAATCGCGAGATTGAGTGTCCCGTCACCGCCGGCGACGACGACGCGATCGTACGTGTTCGCGCGAGAGCTCTCCGCGGCGATGCGCACGAGATCATCGGGACCGGTGCTCGGCTCGCAATCGACGCGCGCGCCTTTCGCGCGAAGGTACTCTTCGACCTCGCGCACATGGCGCCGCGCGCGGCCGCGGCCCGCCGTTGGGTTATAGATGAGTTTGAGATGCACCGACGGCGCGCAGTGTAAACCGCATTCCATATCGCCGGAACCTCACACGGCCTGGAACGTAGAATTTCAAGTCATGAAGTGGAGAACTGTCCTCCTTCTGTTCGCTCTTGGAATCGCGTGCAAGCCGGCCGCGGAGTCGCAGCCCGCGCCGCGCGCGCAATCGCCCTCGACCATTCCGCCGACTGTCAGCGCCGCGCGACGCACGCCGATCGTCGTGGTCGCGCACAACGTCCTGCCGTCCGTCGTCAACATTCAAACCGAGGCGACGATCCGTCGTCGCGCGACCGATCCGTTCTTCGATCCGTTCGGCATCTTCGGCGGCGGCCGCGATCGCGCCTACACCTCGCAATCCCTCGGCTCCGGTTTCGTGTGGTCGAGCGACGGCATCATCGTCACGAACAACCACGTCGTCGAAGGCGCGTCGAGCATCACCGTCAACTTCAACGACGGCACGAAAGCCACGGCGAAACTTCTCGGCGTCGATCCGGACAGCGATCTCGCCGTGCTGAAGGTCGACGGCAAGAAACTCGCGGCCGCGCCGATCGGAACGTCGTCGGATCTCATGATCGGCGAGACCGTGATCGCGGTCGGCAATCCGTTCGGACTCAGCGGCACCGTCACGACCGGCGTGCTCTCGGCGTTAGGCCGCAGCGTGCCGTCGGAAACGCAAGGCCGCACCTACACCGACTTTCTGCAGACCGATGCGTCGATCAATCCCGGCAACTCCGGCGGGCCGCTGCTGAACATCGAAGGCAGAGTCATCGGCATCAACGTCGCGATCTATCAGAACGCGCAGGGAATCGGTTTTGCCATCCCGGTGGATCGCGCGAACAAAGTCATTCAGGATCTGCTCAAGTACGGAGAAGTGCATTCGGCGTGGCTCGGTGCCGTCACGGCGACGCTTACGCCTGAAGAAGCGCGGCGCCGCGGCCACGAAGTCGTCGACGGCGCGATCGTCGTGCGCGTCTTCGCGAATTCACCTGCAGCTGCTGCCGGATTGCAGTCTGGCGACATCATCACCGCTGTCGATGGGAAGCCGGTTGATTCGCGCGAAGCGTTCTCGACGTTCACCGCGACTGTTGCACCGGGACAGCAACTCGATCTCGCGTATGAACGTGATGGCGCAAAGCGTCGCGCGTCGCTGCGTGCCGTCGATCCGCCGAGCGGACTCGGATTGCGCATTCTCGAAGAAGTCGCGGGACTGCGCGTTGCCGATGAGCGGCGTTCGGTGGTTGTGGATGACGTTGTGCGCGGCAGTCGCGCGGAGGAGATCGGCATTCAGCCTGGCGACATCATCGCCGCGGTGAACAATGTCGAGGTGAAAGATACGAAGAGCGCGAACTCGGAAATGATGCGCGGCGCGGATCGCAGCTCGATCGTGTTGTCGGTGCAGCGCGGGCGATATATCTACTCGCTGACGTTCCCCATGGGACGATGACAAAGTGGAGCGGCGGGCT
>JBQCJC010000287.1:0-29900 GCA_051953135.1 Thermoanaerobaculia bacterium
CGCCGAAACTGAGGCTCAGCATCGTTTCGAGCGCCGACTTGCAGGCACGCATCGCATAGACGTGGGAGAGATCGACGGATTGGACGCGGCCGATGCGATCGACCGTCGCGTTCACGACACCAGTCCACGCATCCGCGCAACGTGTGCGTTTCAGAATCGCTTCACCGAGGCCGCGCGGAAGTTTGATCGGAAGCGAGAATGCGGCATTGCGTACAGCCTCCGTCGGAATCGGATCTGCAATCGGCTGCGCATTCAAGATTTTCACGTCCGGCTTCAGCGCGTTCTTCTCTTCGAGCGTCAGGAACGCCTCTGTCGCGTCAGAAAACTTGCGATGCGCATCTCGCAGCCAGGCGAGAAAGGCATCGTTCGTGGCGCGCTCACCGCCGTGCATCCGCTTCAGGATCTCGCGCGCGAACGCCTCGGACGGGCGGCCACTCTCGTGATCCGCCAATGCCGCCGTGCGAATGGCTTCCGGCATCTGTTTCGGATCGGGCGAATACGCATCCACGACATACCAGAGCGCAATTCGTCGCAGATCCGGATCGTTCGCGGCGAGTGCGGCAACAATCGCGCCGGTTGGTGCGGCAATACCGGCACCAATCGCATTGTCCAGCACCGCTGCGAAGCCTTTCGTGTCTTTCGCGCCGATGAGACGTGATGTTGTCGCGATGATCGCACCGGTGCGACCCCACAACGCGAACAACGTCGGGGCGGAAATGTCCCGCAACGTTCCCCGATACTGCAAATACAGATCGATCGCCTCGGGCGCGCCGCGACGCCCGAGCATCTCCACGAACTCCGCATCGAGCGACGCAGGAAATCGCGGGAGTTGCGCGGCGACGAACGCGATGTCGTCCTGATTGCCGAGGAGCGTGATGGCGCGAACGAGCTCGCGCGCGACTTCCGCATCCTTCTCGTTCTCCAACACCGTGCGCAACGAAGCAACATCACCGCCGCGAATCGTCAGCACGCGTGCGGCCGTTGCACGCGTCAACGCATCGGCATCGCGCAATGCAGCAACGATCGGCTTCGCGTCGAACGGATCACTCTTCACGAGCATCGCAATCGACGCGGCATCGCCAGCGAACAGCGGAAATGCGAACAGCAGCACCGCGATCCAGCGAGACATACGAGCTTCCATGATATCGACGATGTTGTCGCTCGCATCCAACGCCCGCCAATTACAATCACCGTCCATGAAAACCGTCATTCGCAATGGCCGCATCGTCACCGCTGTCGACGACTATCACGCCGACCTTCTCATCGAAGACGGAAAGATCGCGATGATCGCGAAAAGCATCGACATCGATGCCGATCGCGTCATCGATGCGAAGAACCGCCTGGTCATCCCCGGCGGCATCGATCCGCACACGCACATGGAACTGCCGTTCGGCGGCACTTCCGCGTCGGATGATTTCGACACCGGCACCGTCGCCGCGGCGCATGGCGGCACGACGACGATCATCGACTTCGCCGTGCAATCGAAAGGCATGACGCTGCAACAGGCGGTCGACACGTGGCATGCGAAGGCGGACGGCAGGACGTCGATCGATTACGGCTTCCACCTGATCTGCACCGATCTCCCCGACGAGCGCCTCGGCGAAATGAAATCGCTCATCGATCAAGGCGTCTCGAGCTTCAAGCTCTTCATGGCTTATCCCGGCGTCTTCCTCGTCGACGACGGCACGATCTACAAAGCGATGCAGACCGCCGGCGAGCATGGTGGATTGATTTGTATGCATGCCGAGAACGGCGTCGTCATCGACGTGATCGTGAAGCAGGCGCTCGCGAAAGGACACACCGCGCCGAAGTACCACGCGCTCACGCGTCCGACGAAAGCGGAAGCGGAAGGCGTGCATCGCGCGATCGCACTCGCGGACATGGCCAGGTCGCCGGTGTACATCGTTCACCTCTCCTGCAGCGATGCGCTCGACGAAGTGACGCGCGCGCGCGACATGGGCATTCCGGCGTACGCCGAAACGTGTCCGCAGTATCTGTTCCTCGATTACAGCGTGTACGAGCGACCGGGATTCGAAGGCGCGAAGTGGGTCATGACGCCGCCCATTCGCGAGCAGTGGAATCAGGACAAGCTCTGGCGCGGATTGCAGTACAACGACCTGCAGGTCATCTCCACCGATCACTGTCCGTTCTGCATGAAGGAACAGAAGGAGCTCGGCAAGGACGACTTCACGAAGATTCCGAACGGCGGCCCGGGCGTCGAGCATCGCATGAGTCTCATCTACAACGGCGGCGTGGTCGGCGGTCGCATCAGCGTCAATCGCTTCGTCGAGATCACGTCCACCGCACAGGCGAAGATCTTCGGTCTCTTCCCGCGCAAGGGAACGATCGCGGTTGGTTCGGATGCGGACATCGTCATCTTCGATCCGGACGAAGAGATGACGATCAGCGCGCAGACGCATCACATGCGCGTCGACTACTCCGCGTACGAAGGGATGAAAGTGCGCGGCGTGACGAAGACCGTACTGTCCCGCGGCGAGCTCGTGATCGAAGAAGGCAAATACGTTGGCCGCAAAGGTCACGGCTCGTTCCTGAAGCGCGGCCTGGCGTTCTCACCGCGATAGAACGCGCAGAGATCCATCGGGCATCGCCGCGATCACGCTCTCGTTCGTTACGACAATCACCGGCACTCCCACTCGCGCGGCCACTTCACGATCTCGTGAAGATGGCCGCGTTTCATTTCGGGGATGCGTGTGCGCGATCGCAATAACCCGCTCCGGCATTTCGCCGCGATAGCTCGCGTGACGAACGCCGCGCGTGTCCCACGGCTGCATCGTGATCGCGCCATCGCGTTCGAGAATCAGGAATCCCGCGCGCTCGAACGGCAGGCGTCCGTAGCCGCTCTCGACGAGCAGCGCGTCGTACCAGACGTTCGCTTGTTGCGACGAAAGCAGTGCGACGAACAGGAGCGCGAGCATGATTCGCACGTTCGCGCGCGAGGGCTTGCGAAGACCTGTGGGGAACCTTGGAAAGACCTTTACACTTCGCGCATGCTGCGATTCGGCGCGTTCACGTTCGATGCGAATGCGCACGAACTGCGTCGCGACGGCGCCCTCGTTTCCCTCTCGCCGAAAGCATTTCGATTGCTCGCGCTGCTCATCGACGCGCGTCCGAACGCCGTGCCGCACGAAACGCTGTACGCGTCGTTGTGGCCGGACGTGATCGTCGAGCCGGGCAACCTGCACGTGCTGATCTCGGAGATCCGCGCGGCGATCTCGCACGACGCGATTCGCACCGTGCATCGCGTCGGCTACGCGTTCACGCTCACGACGATCGATACGGAGCGCGCGATGTTCTCGATCCTCATCGGCGACGACGAGATTCCGCTGCGCGGCGGCGAGAACATCATCGGCCGCGATCCTCGCGCGCCGATCTCGATCAACGCACCGGAAGTCTCACGCCATCACGCGAAGATCACGATCGAAGGATCACGCATCACGCTCGAAGACCTGCAATCGAAGAACGGCACGTTCGTGAACACGACGCGCGTCACGACGCCGGTCGAGATTCACGACCGCGACGAGATCCTCATCGGATCGATCAAGTTGCAGTTCGTGCGCATCGATGCGATGAAGACCACGATTACACGCTAGCGCCACTCGGCACAGCAACCGGCGCAGGGGGCCGTGCCGCCCTAGCGAAAGTCACGAATCAGCATCGCGTCTCTCGCCGACTCGCCGCGCGAGATCGCCAGCGTCTTTCCATCGCGCGACACATCGAACGCGAAGATCTCCCCGGACGTGAACGACGTCACCTGTTTCGGCGCGCGGCCATCGAGTTCCTGGCGCCACACGTTCGCGATGCCATCGACGTCATCAACGAACAGAAACGCGCGACCATCCGGATGCCACTGAAACATCGGCGTCGCGCCGTGACTCGGCACGTTGAAAAATCGCGGCGCGCCCTTGTGATCCAGCGGCACGAGCGCCGTGCGCCACAACGCACCGCCCTCACCTTTCGTGCGCAGACGGCAGAGCAGCCACTTGCCATCGGGCGAGACCGCGGGCCGATTCACCGGCACATCCGTCACCGCAACCGGCGACGACGAATCATCGAGCGGCACGCGCCACGCGAGCTGCTGCGAATCGCCGCGCATGAACACGATCGACTTTCCGTCGGGCGTGAAGTCGGGCGAGTGCGAGTTGCCCTCCTGCGTGACCTGCCACGCGTTCGTGCCGTCCGCATCCGCAACCCAGATCTGATTCGAGCCCGACTTGTCAGACACGAACGCGAGCCGCCGCCCATCCGGAGAGACGGCAATCATCCATGCCTGCATGTTGTGAATCAGGCGACGCGGAGCTCCACCATGACGGTTTACCGCAAAGATGGTGTTCATGCCATCCACCACGCCGGCATAGAGCACATCATCGCCGGAGAAGCGCACGCCGTTGCGACCGCCGCCGACACGATTGCCGATCCCGGATGTCAGCGCATGCAGCGACGATTTTCCATCGAGCGATGCCGTATAGATGTTCGAGTCCGTCGTATCGCGCACCACGGTGAACGAGCGCGAATCGGCAGTCGGCGTCACGCCGTAGTACGCGCTCACTTCCGACGTGACCTTGCGTCCGTTCGTATCGCCGTACGGCACGTACCAGATTTGCGGCGGCTGCTCGCGATCGTACGTCGTCGCCAGCACACCGCTGCCGTCGGGCAGCCACGCGTACGAACCCACCCCGGGAAACCTCGGCGTCGCGATTTTCGTGATGTGGTTCGACGCGAGATCGAGTTGATAGAACGCGCCGGAATTGTGCTTCGTGACATCGCCCTGCACGAACGTGATCGCGTCGCCACTCGGCATCCACGCGGGCGTGTCGATGTACTCGGGATGCGTGCGCTGCAACAACACCTGCTCTCCGCCGCCATCGACGTTCGCCATCGTGAGCAGGTGTTGTCGCGCGAGCACGTTGAACCGGCGAAACACGACGCGCGTGCCGTCGGGCGAGAGCGAGAACCAACTCTCGGTATCGGATGCGATGCGACGGGACGGACCGCCGAGGAGAGGGATCTGGTCGAGATGGAGAACGTTGGGATCGCTGTGCGGCGCGACGATGTAGTACGCGTACGCGCTGTCGCCCGATACCTGAATCGTGTAGTACGCAACCGGCGCCGCATCCAGAATGCGCGTGATCGCGCCGGTCGCGATCTGTTTCACGAACAACGCCTGATTCGAGCCCGCGCGCTCCGCGAAGACGAGGTACTTGCCGTCCGGTGAGATCGCCGCGGACGTGACTTTGCCACTGTTGGTGAGACGCGTCATCACCATCTGCGGTGGCGGTTGTTGTTTTTGTTTCGTGTAGAACCACCACGCCGCGAATGCAATCAACGGCACGAGCGCGGATGCAAGGATCCATCGCCCACGCGTCTTCGGTTTCGCGACGTCGTCGGCTTCGATCGCTTCACGAAGATCGAGCGCGACGTCGCGCAGCGAGTCGTAACGCAGCGATGCTTCTTTCTGCAGGCAACGCCGCACGATGCGGCGCAACGCGATCGGCACGCGTTCGAGTGGCGGATCGCGATGCACGACGTTGTGAATCGTGTCCGCGTACTGCTCGGCGCTGAATGCGCTTTCGTTCGTGAGCAACTCATACAGCACGGCGCCGAATGCGAAGACGTCGGTGCGATGATCGACGTGCTTTCCTTCGATCTGTTCCGGCGACATGTACGCGGTGGTGCCGACGCGCGACGTCGGCGTGGTGATGCCAGTCGTCGATGCGCGCTCGCCAGTGCGTTCGGTGAGTTTCGCGACTCCGAAGTCGACGATCTTCGCGTGGCCGTCGCGCGTGACCATGATGTTGTCGGGCTTGAGATCGCGATGAACGATGCCGTTGTCGTGCGCCTTCGCCAATCCCTCCGCGACTTCGGCCATGACTTGCACGCGCGCTTCGACACTGCGACGTTTGCGCATCCACTCGGACAACGGCGCGCCGTCGATGAGCTCCATCGCGAGAAAGTGCACGTCGCCTTCCGCACCCGCGTCATGCACCGCAACGATGGACGGATGATTGAGCGTCGACGACGCACGCGCCTCCCGCACGAATCGCGCAACCCGTTCCGGATCGCTCGTCCGATTCTTCGGCAGAATCTTCAGCGCCACCCGACGCCCAAGCTGATGATCCTGCGCCGCATACACCTCCCCCATCCCACCGCGCCGCAACAGCGACACGATCTCGTACCGGCCAAGGTAAGAGCCAGGGGTCATGGGTGGAGGTACGTGGGTGGGGGGAAAAGGTTGGCTTAGTGCGGGGCGAGAGACGAGTGATGAGACGAGAGATGAGTGATGAGCGATGAGCGATGAACCGTGTCGCAAGCGTGACGTTTGTCGACGTGACGTCATGTCGCAGGACGCGCGTCTCGCGATGCACTTCATCGCTCATCGCTCATCACTCATCTCTCGCCTCTCATCACTCATCTCTCGTCGTACGCCGCAACCGGTGCTACTCTTCCGGTCCACCAAAATCGAGGAGACACCTCATGTCCCGTGTTGTGAAATGCGGTCTCATCCAGACTTCCCTCGCGGCGGATACCGCCGAGTCCATCGAAAAGATTCGCGATGCGCAGATCGAGCGCACGCTGCGTTACATCGACCAGGCCGGTCAGCAGGGCGTGCAGATGATGTGCATGCAGGAGATCTTCACCGGTCCTTACTTCTGCGCGGAGCAGAGCACGCGCTGGTACGACGCGGTCGAGCGCATCCCTGACGGTCCCACGACGAAGCTCATGCAGGAGTACGCGAAGAAGTACAGCATGGTCATCGTCGTTCCTCTTTATGAAGAAGAGGAAACGGGCGTGTACTACAACACGGCCGCGGTGATCGACGCCGATGGCAAGTACCTCGGCAAGTACCGCAAGAATCACATCCCGCACGTCGCACCCGGTTTCTGGGAGAAGTTCTACTTCCGCCCGGGCAACCTCGGCTATCCGGTCTTCGAGACCGCGTACGCGAAAGTCGGCGTGTACATCTGCTACGACCGCCACTTCCCCGAAGGCGCGCGCGAGCTCGGACTGGCCGGCGCGGAGGTCGTCTTCAATCCGTCCGCGACGGTTGCGGGACTGAGCGAATATCTCTGGAAGCTCGAACAGCCCGCGCATGCGGTCGCGAACGGCTACTTTGTCGGCGCGATCAATCGAGTGGGTACCGAGGCGCCGTGGAACATCGGCGAGTTTTACGGACAGAGCTACTTCTGCGATCCGCGTGGACAAATCATCGCCATCGCGCCGCGCGATCAGGATGCACTCGTCGTCGCCGATCTCGATCTCGACAAGATTCGCGAAGTGCGCAACACGTGGCAGTTCTATCGCGATCGCCGTCCTGAGACGTACAACGGAATCGTGCGCCTGTAATTTTGGAGTGCGGCGGCGCAAGCCGCCGCTTTCTCCCTCATCCCACCAGCACGCCGCCCCAATCCTTCGGATTCACATCCGCAACGGATTGCGAGAACGTCCACACGTGACCGAACGGATCGGTCGCCGTGTACTGACGTTCGCCGAACGGGAACGTCTGCGGCTCATTCACGATCCGCGCGCCCTCGCTCTTTGCGAGCGCGTAGTGCGCATCCGCATCGGCAACGCGAATCATGATCGAGTGACCGCCCGGCGTCGCACTGCCATCCGCGACGACCAGCGCGCCGCCTTCGTACTCGAGTTGAATACGATGATCGAAGATGCGCAATCGCTCGCGAAATCCGAACGCGCGACAAAGCCACTGCGCGGCTTCGTGCACGTCCCGATAGATCAACACCGGAATCACGGGCGCCGCGGGCATCGAACGATTGACGAGCATGGATCACTCCCTTCGATACACATCCGTGTTCACGTACTTCAGACCCGAATCGCACAACAGCGTCACGACGCGCCTGCCCGGTCCGAGCTGCTTCGCGATTTGAATCGCCGCGAGCACATTCGCACCTGACGACGTGCCGGCGAACAACGCTTCCTCGCGCGCGAGTCGTCGCGTCATTTCCTTCGCATCATTCGTCGCAATCGGAATCACGCCATCGACCACGCTCGCATCCCATAACGGCGGCGTGTAGCCGATGCCCACGCCTTCGATCTTGTGCGGACCCGGTTGTCCGCCTGAAAGCACCGGCGATTCTCCCGGCTCCACCGCGTAGCTCTTCACGTTCGCATCGAGCTCTTTCAATTTCGACGCGATGCCGCGCAACGACGCGAACGTGCCGACGCTGTGCACGAATGCATCGACGCGTCCATCGAGCGACGACCAGATCTCGTCCGCGAGCGGGTGATAGCCCGCGATCGCATCGTGATTGTTGAGCTGATCGGTCCAGTACGTGTTCGGCTCCGACGCGATCACGCGCGCTGCTTCGATCATGTCGAGGATCAGCTTCTTCGTCGTCAGTCCGTTCTCGCTCGGCACGAGCGTTACGTCCGCGCCGAACGCGCGCATCTGATCGAGCTTCTCGCGCGCAAATGCATCGGAGCTGACGATGCGAATGCGATAACCCTTCGCCGCACACACGAGCGCGAGCGAGGCACCGGTGCTGCCGCCGGTGTATTCGACGACCGTGTCGCCCGGTTTCAACCGGCCATCCGCTTCCGCATTCGCGATCACCGCGAGCGCCATGCGGTCCTTCATGCTGCCGGTCGGGTTCTCCCACTCGAGCTTCACGAAGATGTCCGCGCAGTCCGGCGGCACGACGTTGCGAAGGCGCACGAGTGAGGTGTTGCCGATTGCTTCGAGGACGCTCATCGACGCACGAGGGTATCGTAGTCGGATGCGAAAGATGGTTCCGGTTCTGGTGTTGCTCCTCGCACCCGCATTGCTCGCCGACACGAAGGCGACGCTGCGCGCGCAGACGCAGGAGCTCTTCGACGCGGTGACGAACGGCGATGCGAAGGTGTGGGATCGCCTGCTCGATGCGGACGCGATCATCACCATCGAAGATGGTTCCGTGAATCGCAAAGCGGAGATGGTGAAGAGCATCCGGCCGTTGCCGAAAGATGTCTCCGGCAATCTCGCGCTGCTCGAATTCACGGTCATCGAGAAGGGCAACGTCGCCATCGCGAACTACCTCATCGACGAAGACGAGACCTATCACGGCCACAAGCTGCACTGCCAGTATCGAGTGACCGACACGTGGACGAAGAAGAACGATGCGTGGCGATTGCTCGCATCGCAGGTGCACGCGGTGCGCAGTGATCCGCCGTCGATGCAGCTCGCCGATGCGCAGCTCGACTCGTACGTTGGCCGTTACTCACTCGCGCCGGATCTCATGCTCGAGATTCGCCGCGGCGCGAACGGACTCGAATCGAAACGCGGTGCGCGCGACTGGCAGCCGATGCTGGCCGAGGCGCCGGATGTGCTCTTCAATCCTGGTGCGCCGCGCTATCGCTACATCGTGCAACGCGACGCGGAAGGTCATGTCACCGGCATCACCGAGCGTCGCGAAGCATGGGACCTGCCGTGGAAGCGCGAGTCGTGATCGAACGCATCACATCCGCGACTGCACAGGACATTTGCGAGCTCGCGGAAGTGCTCGTCGATTGCGTGAGCTCCGGCGCGTCGGTGAGTTTCATGGCGCCGTTCGATGTCGAACAGGCGATGCAGTGGTGGCAGCAGACGTTCGACAAACTGCCCGATCGCGCGATCGTTCTCGTCGCTCGTGATGAACGCGGAATCGCCGGCACGGTGCACGTGCAACCGGCGTGGGCGCCGAATCAACCGCATCGCGGTGATGTCGCGAAATTGCTCGTGCATCGCCGCGCACGCGGCAAAGGAATCGGCGCGGAGTTGATGCGTGCGATCGACTCGCACGCGCGCGATGCGGGATTCACGCTGCTCACGCTCGACACCGTGCGCGGCGATGCCGCGGAGCGTTTGTACGAGCGCGAAGGATGGATACGCGTCGGCGTGATCCCGGACTACGCGTTGTTCCCGGACGGCAGGCTCTGCGACACGGTCGTGTTTTACAAAAAACTCTGAAGAGTGGCCTGCCGCTTGCGATTCGAATGAGCGGAGGACCAACACGATGAGCAATCAGAACAATCGCGGTGGAGACGACGCGGCATCGAGCAACACGCCGGCCGAGCCCGATCGCAAGCACAAGAGCGGCGGGAACATGGGCGCAGGAAAATCCGGCGGAAAGAGTTTCGGCGCGGAGAAGCCTGAGGTGCGCGATGACCATGGGAGCAAGGAAGCCGGATTGACCTGGGATAGTTAGGCCGCGTGGAGCGCCGACGCCATCGTCGGCTGGATCGCGGGCGCCACGCCCGCGTCGAGGCGATGACGGCGACGAGGCGTCGCCGGTCCAGCCGGCGAGGCGCCGGCGCTCCGCGATTCTTTGTCGCGTGATTCGCTTCGACGCACTTCATTCCGCTTTCCTCGAAGCCTTCTCCGATTACGCCGTTCCCTTCGCGCCGACGCGCGAGCAACTCGAAGAAATGTTCACGCGTCGCGGCGTGGTCATGGAGGCGTCCGTCGCCGCATTTGATGGTGATCGCATGGTCGCGTTCACCATCAACGGCATCGACGGCAATCGCGGCTACGACTGCGGCACCGGCGTCGTCCCCTCGCATCGGCGTCGCGGACTCGCACGCGAGCTCATGCATCGCTCCTGCGAAGTGCTTCGCGAGCGCGGCTGCAGCGAGTACATCCTCGAAGTGCTCGAAGCAAACACCAAGGCGGCGGAGCTGTATCGCGATTGCGGCTTCGTCGAAACGCGACGCTTGCAGTGCTGGACGTTCGATCGTGCAAACGATTCGATCGAGCACAACGGCATCCTTCACGAAGAGTGGTGGACGAGCACGCCGAGCTGGCAAAACTCCACCGCGTCCATCCGCAGAGCCACACATCCGCACGTCGTGATCGGCAACGACGACGCGTACGCCGTCGTGTTCCTCACAAACGGCGACGTCCCTCAATTCGCGGTGCGACCTGAAGCGCGCCGGCGCAAGCTCGGCACACGACTGCTCGAAACCGCAGCGCACGTCGCGCAGAAACCGCTGCGCATCAGGAACGTCGATGACAGCGACGCGGGAACGATGCGTTTTCTCGAGGCCGCCGGCGCGAAGAAGTTGGTGCGACAGCTCGAGATGATGAAGCGGTTGTGATTCCTTCTTTGGCGTTCTTTGTGCTTCGCCAACGGCGGAAACGATCCGCCGATGCCGCCCGGAAACGTACTGGTCGTCGAGGACGATGACACCATTCGACGGCTCGTCATCCAGATCCTCGAGCAGCGCGAACTGCGAGTCGACAGCGCGCGCGACGGTGCGGATGCATTGCATCAACTCTCGCAGCAGACGTACGGCCTGGTGATCCTCGATCTGATGATGCCGTACATGTCCGGCATCGACTTTCTCGACTCACTCAACGTCCTGCTTTTCGATCCGTCGTTGAAATCGATTCAGCAGCCGCCGGCGGTGCTCGTGATGACCAGCGCCGCGGAAGAGACGGTACCGAGCAGCGAGCTGGAGCGAAGGTTTCCGATGGTGCGCGGCGTGTTGCGCAAACCGCTCGACGTCGGCGATCTCACGACGCGCGTCGACACGCTACTGGGTTAGCGCGGTATCGATCGCGCGCGTCACGGAGTCGCGCGAGAGGTCGCCTTTGTACAAGACCGTCACCGCTTTCGTGAGGATCTGCTTGCGCTCGTCTTCGTTCACGAATCGCGAGGTGACGATGATGACCGGCGTCGCGGCCGTGGCCGGATCGCTCTTCAGTCGCTGCAGCACTTCGTGTCCGCCGACGCCCGGCATCATCAGATCGAGCAGGATGATGTCGGGATGATCGCTCTGCGCGAGAGCGATGCCGTTGAGACCATTCTCCGCTTCGAGAATCTCGGTGCCGGTTCGTGTCGCAAAGCTCGCGATCGCGTAGCGTGCGGTCTCGTCATCATCGATCACGAGCACGCGCAGTGGATGCACTTCATCATCCGCCGCATCGCTTCGCGATGCGTACACACGCGACGGAATCGGTCGCTCTCTCGTCATCCCCGCGAAGCGAATCGGGATCTCGGCCCAGAACGTCGAGCCGACACCGACGGCACTGCGCACGCCAACGCTTCCGCCGAGCAACGTTGCGAGCTTGCGCGTGAGCGGTAGTCCGAGGCCGGTGCCTTTCGCGGCGCGTTGCAGAGGATTCTCGATTTGCGTGAACTCTTCGAAGATGCGTTCCTGATCGTCGGGCGCAATGCCGACTCCGGTGTCGGTCACGCTGAACAACACCGCGGTTCCTTCTGCCGCGAGCGCCGCGGTGACGCGCACTTCGCCGGCTTCGGTGAATTTCAGCGCGTTGGAGATGAAGTTGCGCAGGATCTGCGCGACTTTCCCTTCATCCGTCATCATCCCCGGCACGCCCTCAGGCTCCTCAAACACCAGCGCGAGCGATCGATTCACGAGCAAGGGTCGCAACATGCCGCGCAACGCGCTGAACAGATTCGTCACTTCGAATTCCGCGGGACGCACTTCGGTCTTGCCCGCTTCGATCTTCGCGAGATCCAGCAGATCGCTGACCAGACTCTCGAGATCCTCCGCGGCGCGGCGAATCAGCGCGAGCTGCTTCTTCGGTTCCTCGTCTTTCACCGATTCCTCGAGCAAACGTCCGAGGGCAAGAATCGCGTTTACCGGCGTGCGGAACTCATGACTCATGTCCGAGAGAAAGCGCGTCTTGATCTGATCCGCGCGACGCAGGGATTCCGCTTTCTCATCGAGCTCCGCGTACAACGCGAGCACGCCGCGATTCGTGTCTTCGAGCTCCTGATTGAGACGCTCGAGATCGTCCTGTCGTGAATTCAATTCGCCGAGGGCGGCGAGCAGTTCGGTGTTTTGTTGCTGAATCTCTTCGATCGGGCTCTCGGGCCGTTGCTTCGACAGCTCGTCGACGATGCGTCGAATGCCGCCGTTGTTCAGCGGCGGCGCCGTGACCGGCAATCGCTTGCGCATCGACACGATCGTTCCCTTGCCCGGCGTCGTATTGATTTGCAGATCGTCCATCAATCGCCGCGCGCCGACGATGCCGATGCCCATGCCGGTGTTCGAGCGATAGCGTCCCGACAGCACGTCGTCGAGATTGGGAATGCCGGGACCGCGATCGCTGACCGTCATCGCCAGCGCCTGCGTTCCATTCAACTCGTCGACCGCGAATTCGATGCGTCCGCCGCCCGCGTAACGCAACGCGTTGCGCGCGATTTCCGATGCGACTGTCGCGATGCGCGTTTGATCCTGATCGTCGAATCCCAGCGCCGCCGCGACCTGCCGTGCACGCCGGCGTGCGGCCACGAGGTCGTACTCGAAGTGCAGGGAGATCGATGAAATCGTCGTCGATGCCATGACTCGTTACGCGGCTTTCACCACGACCACCGTCGCGTCGTCATTGCCGCGCGAGTAATCGCGGAACAACACCGTGGCGATGAGCGCGGGATCGCGCTGCATCAGCCCCGGATAATTCGAAAGATTCCAACTCGTCGAGATGCCGTCCGATGCGAGCACCAGCACATCGTCCTCGCGCCATGGATACGAGAACTTCTGCACGCGGCGCATCTCATGTCCGACGATGCCGTTCAGCGAGACCGTGCGGCGCGAGGCGTCGTGGCTCGCGATCGTTCCTGCGATGTTTCCGACGCCAGCGAATTCCATACGGTTCTGTCCGCGAAAAATACGAGCGATGCCGATCGCTGCTCCACGCGTCGCACGCAGCGCGCCATGTGTGTCATCGAGGATGTGCTCGAGCGACGACTCAGCTTTTTCTGCAATCACGCGCACGGCCGTGCTCGATGCGGTCGCCGCGAATGTGCCGTGGCCGAGTCCGTCGGCGATCGCGATCGTGGTGAACTCACGGCTGTCGATCGCGATCCACGAATCGCCGTTGTGCTCTTCGCCTGGCTTCGGAATGCAGACAGCGCCGATCACGAACGGATCCGCGATCAACTTCGTCCGCGCTGCCTCGTCGTCGATGCGGCACAGCACCACCGTGCCTTTGTCGGGTTGCGTGTAGATCTCGTACGACGATGCGTTGCGCGAGATCGCGCCGAGTCCCGTGCCCGGACTGCCCGCGGTCGAATACCCGTCTTCCATCGCGCGCGCGACGTTCGTGATGCCGCGGCCTTTGTCGAACGCGACGATCACGAGCGCGTTGCGCGCGTCGGATGATCCGAACAACATCGTGCCGCCATCACCGTGCTTCACGACATTCGTGGCGAGCTCCGTCGCGACGAGCGCGGCTTTGCCCGCCGCCGTTGCGCTGAGACCAAGGGTTTGCGCGCATTGCGTTGCCACGCGGCGCGCGACCGACACGGAGCTCGTGTCGTGCATTGCGATTGTTTGTGCGATGCGAATCACGTCACGCCTTTCCAGCGAGTGATCGAGATGCGCGTTCCTTCGCCCGGAGCTGTATGGATACTGAATTCGTTCGAGAGTCGTTTGGCGCCGCCGAGTCCAAGGCCCATGCCGCCGCCGGTGGTGAAGCCATCGCGCAGTGCCGCGTCGATATCCGGAATGCCGGGACCATGATCTTCGAACGTGAGTCGAAGACCTTTGCGGATGCCGTCGTCGAGATGTTCGAGCGTCAACGTTCCGCCGCCGCCGTAATCGACCATGTTGCGCGCGAGCTCGCTCGCGGCCGTCACGACCTTCGTTTGTTCGACGAGCGTCAGTCCGATTTCCACGGCCCACTTCCGCACCGTGTGACGGACGCTCACGACTTCCGCGCCACCGCGGACCGCGACCGTCTCACTCTTCGTCACTGGCATCGGCCGACGCCTCCGGCGTCATCAGATCGGCTTCTCCGACTCGGCGCAGCAGTTCCATGCCTCGCTCGACGTTCAGAGCCGAGCGCACGCCTTTCAGAGAGAGCCCGAGCTCGACGAGCGTGATCGCGACCGACGGCTGCATGCCGACGACCACGGTTTCGGCATCGAGGATGCGCGCCATCGCCGCGGTGTTCGCAAGCATGCGACCGATGAACGAGTCGACGACGTCGAGTGAAGAAATGTCGATCAGCACGCCCTTCGCGTGATGCTTCACGATCTGACCGGTGAGATCGTCCTGCAGCGTCATCGCGGTGCGGTCGTCCATGTCGACCTGAATGGAGACGAGGAGAAATTTCCCCATCTTCAGAATTGGAATGCGTTCCATCGTTTACTCCGCCACCGCACGCTTCGCCGCGGCTTTCGCCTGTACGGTGAGGCCGAGGCGCGAAAGCGCGAGCGCGAAGGCATCGGAGAGCGTCGCTTTCGTGACGACGTCATTGATCTCGACGCCGAGGTGCACGATCGTTTGCGCAATCTGCGGACGAATCCCGCTGATGATGCAGTCCGCACCCATGAGCCGCGCGGCCGCGACGGTCTTCAGCAAATGTTGCGCGACGAGCGTATCGACCACCGGCACGCCCGTGATCTCGATGATCGCGATCTGCGATCCCGTTTCGACGATTGCCTGCAGCAGACTCTCCATCACCACCTGCGTGCGTGCGCTGTCGAGCGTGCCGATGAGCGGCAGCGCGAGGATGCCGTCCCACAACTTCACGACCGGCGTGGAAAGCTCGAGCAGTTCCTGCTGCTGCCGCGCGATGATCTCTTCACGGCCCTTCTGATATGTCTCGGTCGTGTGCAGCCCGAGCTGATCGAGCAGCAGCGTGGTGAGCCACAGATTCGACGCGAGCGCATCGCCGGAAAGTTCGGCGCGCATCGCATCGAACATCGGCTGCTTCAGCGAGAAGACGAACGTCGCCGTCTCGGTCGGCGTGAATCCCTGACGCGCACGCGAACGCGAGATCGTCGAAAGCACATCGCGCACCGGCGCCCACACGTCGGATGTTGCGGCGTCGGTGTTGCCGCTCTGCAATGCCGTGGTCAGCACGCGCAGAAAATCGCGGCATTGCTGTTCGAGCTCGCCGCCGCGCAGGAGATTGTTGCGCAGCGAGAGATCCTGCTGCTGCAGGGCCATCCACGCGGTGAGAATCTCGTTCTCGCGCTTGCGCAGGAGATCGGCGAGGAAAACGTTGGGGGATTCAGCCATGTCGATTGTTTTTCCCTTCTGACGAAAGAACCGGACTCTTCAAGCAAACTCGGCGCCATGCCTGATCGAGCGTACGCGTTACCATGCGCGCCTCATGACGCCGCGCCTCATGACGATTCACGGTCACTTTTATCAGCCGCCGCGAGAGAACCCGTGGCTGGAAGCGGTCGAAACGCAGGACTCCGCGTTCCCGTATCACGACTGGAACGCGCGCATCACCGCCGAGTGCTACGAGCCGAATGCGACCGCTCGCATCAACGACGATCACGATCGCATTCGCCGCATCGTCAACAACTACGCATCGATCAGTTTCAACTTCGGACCGACACTGCTGTCGTGGCTCGAAGTGTGCGCCCCCGAAACGTACGCGGCGATTCTCGAAGCGGATCGCGTCTCACGCGAACGCTTCAGCGGTCACGGCGCCGCGATCGCGCAGGCGTACAACCACATCATCATGCCGCTCGCGAAGGATCGCGATAAACGCACGCAGGTGCGCTGGGGCATTCGCGATTTCGAACATCGCTTCGGCCGCAAACCGGAAGGCATGTGGCTGCCGGAAACTGCTGTGGACATCGCCTCGCTCGAAGCGCTCGCCGCCGAAGGAATCGCGTTCACGATTCTCGAGCCGGGACAAGCGTCGCGCTGGCGTCGCAGCGGCGATCTACAGTGGCATGAAGCGAACGGACATCTCGATCCGACGCAGCCGTATCGCTGCAGTCTTCCATCAGGCCGCAGCATCACGATCTTTTTCTACGATGGTCCGATCTCGCGCGCGGTCGCGTTCGAGCAACTGCTCGCGCGCGGCGAAACGTTCGCACATCGGCTCGCGGGCGCGTTCCGCGATCACCGCACGCATCCGCAGCTCGTGAACATTGCCACGGATGGCGAGACGTACGGTCATCATCATCGCTTCGGCGAAATGGCGCTCGCGTACGCGTTGCAATTCATCGAGAAGCAGGGACTGGCGAAGCTTACGAATTACGGCGAGCATCTCGCGACGTATCCACCGAATCACGAGGTGGAGATCATCGAGCGCACGTCGTGGAGTTGTTCGCACGGCATCGAGCGCTGGCGCAGCGACTGCGGTTGCAACGCGGGCGGCGGTGCGAACTGGAATCAGCAGTGGCGCGGTCCGCTGCGTTCCGCGCTCGACTGGCTGCGCGATGAATGCATCACCATCTTCGAACGCGAAGGCGTGAAGGTGTTGCGCGATCCGTGGGCGGCGCGCGATGCGTACATCGATGTGATTCTCGATCGCTCCGACGCCTCCGTTGCGCGCTTTCTCTCGCAATACGCACTCGGCGGCGCGCGCGTGACGACGATCCTGCAATTGCTCGAGCTGCAACGCAACGCGATGCTGATGTACACGAGCTGCGGCTGGTTCTTCAGCGAAGTGTCGGGGATCGAAACGGTGCAGGTGCTGAACTACGCGGCGCGCGTGATTCAGCTCGCGCAACAAACCGGCGGCATCGATCTCGAGCAGCAGTTCCTCACGCGCCTGGTGCGCGCCGGAAGCAATCTTCCGGAGAAGGGAAACGCGCGACTGATTTACGAGCGCGAGGTCGCACCGTCGCGTCTCGATCTCAGTCGCGTGGCCGCGCATTACGCGGTGATGTCGCTGTTCGAGTCGTTCGATGACGACACGCGCATCTATTGCTACGACATCACGCGACGCGATTTCGAGATTCACAAGACGGGACGTGCGCGCCTCGCGATCGGATCGATCGAAGTGCGCTCCACGATCACTCACAACACCGCAATCTTCGAGCTCGCCGCCCTCCACCTCGGCGAAACAGAACTGACGGGCGGTCTCCGAGTCGCGCGCGACGATTCGAATTACAACGATCTGCGCAAACAACTCAGCGGTGCGATGGAGCCGGGCGGCTTACCGCAAGTCATTCGCATCATCGATACGCATTTCGGCGAAACGCCGATCTCGATTCGCTCGCTGTTCCGCGATGAACAACGCCGCGTGTTGCACGAGTTGATCGTCGCCACGCTGGAAGAAGCGGAGTCGGCGTTCCGCCAACTGCACGAGCGCTACGACCCGCTCATGCGTTTCCACCACCGCCTCGGCGTCCCGGTGCCGAAAGTCCTGCAGACCGCCGCCGAGTTCGATCTCAACCTGCAGATCCGCAAACTTCTCGAAGCACCGCTTCCGCCAAGCGCCGAGATCGAAGCGCACCTGCGCGAGGCACGCGACGAAGGCGTATCGCTCGATGAGATGACGCGCCTCGCGTTCGTCGATGCAATCGAACGCGTCTCCCGCCAATTCGAAGCCAACCCCCACGATCTCGATCCCCTCGAAACTCTCGACGCCCTGGTCACCATCGCGCACGAACAAGCCCTGACGGTGGATTTGCGCCGCACGCAAAACCGCTACTACCACATGCGCGACGCAATCGCGGCGACGCAGAGCGAAGAGTGGCAGTCACTCTTTCGCGCGTTAGGAGAAAAGTTAAGGATTGCCGGATAACGGCGCACTTTCACGACGCCGGTCGTTCCCTCATCACTCATCACTCATCATTCATCTCTCATCGCTCATCGCTCATCGCTCATCCTTCATCGCTCACAACCCTTCCCTCTCGCAACGCCGGTCGTTCCCTCATCTCTCATCACTCATCTCTCATCACTCATCTCTCATCGCCCGCCCGTTCTACACAAGCCCCCCGATGCACACCTCCGTACATCCGCCCTCCGAGACGCAGCGCGTCGCCGGCATCCTTCTCCATCCCACGTCCCTCCCCGAACGCTACGGCGTCGGCGATTTCGGCGATCACGTCGTGCTCTTCCTCGACTGGGCCGCGGCCGCCGGCTTCAAACTCTGGCAGGTCCTCCCGCTGAATCCTCCGGGCTACGGCTACTCGCCGTACGGGTGCCTCTCCGCCTTCGCCGGAAACCCGTTGCTCATCTCACCGCAGAAACTTCTGCAGGACGATCTTCTCGATCCCGGCGATGCCGACGACGTGCCGCATTTCTCCGACCAGCACGTCGAGTTCACGCGCGTCGAGGAGTACAAACTCGCGCTGCTGCGCAAATCGCTCGAACACTTTCTCGCGCGCGATGAGAACGACGCGCTGCGCATCGCATTCGATGCATTCGTCACCGCGCCCGAGCAGGACGGCTGGCTCGACGACTACACACTCTTCATGACGTTGAAAGCGCGCGCCGACGGCAAACCATGGTGGGAGTGGGATCGCGAGCTTGTTACACGAGACGCAAATGCGCTCGCACGCGTTCGCGAAGAGCTCGCGGACGATGTGCGCTTCTGGCAATACGTGCAGTTCCTCTTCTTCCGTCAGTGGAGTGCGGTGCGCGACGCGGCGCACGCGCGCGGCATTCGCATCATGGGCGACATCCCGATTTACGTCGCGAGCGATTCCGCCGATGTGTGGGGCAATCCCGAGCTCTTTCAACTCGACGACAACGGCTGCCCCACCGTCGTCGCCGGCGTGCCGCCCGATTACTTCAGCACGACCGGCCAGCGCTGGGGCAATCCGCTGTATCGCTGGGATGCGATGCGCGACACCGGCTACCGCTGGTGGATTGCGCGCATCAAAACGAATCTGCGCTTCGCCGACATCATTCGCCTCGATCACTTCCGCGGATTCGCGGCGTACTGGGAGATTCCGGCGAGTGAGCCGACGGCGATTCACGGCCGCTGGATGCCGGGTCCCGGCATCTCGCTGTTCGACGCGATTCGCGGCGCGCTCGGCGATCTCCCTCTCGTCGCCGAAGACCTCGGCTTCATCACGCAGGACGTGCACGACCTTCGCCGCGCCATCAACGTGCCGGGCATGAAGATCATCCAGTTCGGATTCGGCCAGGCCGACAACCCACACCTCCCGCATCGTTACGACGCGCAGACCGTGGCCTACACCGGCACGCATGACAACGACACCGCGCGCGGCTGGTTCGATCATGCCTCCGACGCGGAGCGCGAGAACGCGCTGCGTTACCTCGGCTGCGCGACCGCGGACGACATCGCTTGGGGCCTCATTCGCGCGGTCTACACCTCCGTTGCGGCAACCGCGATCATTCCCGCGCAGGACGTGCTCGCCTTAGCCAGCGACGCGCGCATGAACACACCCGGCGCCGAAGAACACAACTGGAGCTGGCGCGTCGCCTCCGGCGCATTAAACGCGGAGCACGGCGACAAGCTCCGCAAGCTCGCGACACTCACCGGCCGCGCGTAATGCCGACGATCCTCACACACCCGTTCATCGCGTTATTGAAGACGTGGCTGCCGCGCGTCTCCAATCGCGCGTGGCTGTTAGGCGCAATCGCGACGATCCTTCCGGATCTCGACGTCATCGCCTTCGCCATCGGCATCCCTTACGAACACCGTTTCGGCCATCGCGGCTTCTCGCACTCGATTGTCTTCGCGCTCATCGTCGCGCTGCTCTTCACGTTCTTCTGCCGCGCGCCGCGCGTCCTTACGTTCATACTCCTCTTCGCCTGCGCGATCTCCCATCCCATCCTCGACGCCATGACCACCGGCGGTCTCGGTGTCGCGTTTTTCTCTCCGTTTTCCAACGTGCGCTATTTCTTTCCATGGAGACCAATCCTCGTCTCGCCGATTGGACCAAAGTTCTTCAGCCCGCGCGGCATGGCGACGTTAGGGAGTGAGGTGGTGTGGGTCTGGGCGCCGATGATTGTGGTGGGATTACTCGGCAAATACGTCGCGCAGCGCAAGCGAGAAGCCCGGCAGCAGGGGTGACGTCAGCGGCTCCGGCGTTTCGATCATCTTCAACAGCCCACGATCCAGACGATAAACCGCGACGGACTCCGCATCCGGATCGACGATCCAATACTCCTGCACACCGAAGTGCGCATATCGCTTCCGCTTGAGAAGCAGATCGCGATCTCGCGACGAAGGCGACAGAATTTCGATCACCAGATCGGGAGCACCATCGAGTCCATGCTCGTGCACTCGCTCCATGTGCTCGCTCGTCAGGAACAGCACGTCCGGCTGCACGACCTCATGCTCCGAAAGAATCACGTCGAACGGTGCGATGTAGACAGTGCCGGATCGCACGTGCTTCGTGTACTGCCAGATGTAGCCGTGCAGATTCCCTGCAATGATCTGGTGCTTTCGGGCCGGCGCAGGATTCACGTACAGCTCCCCATCGATGATCTCGTAGCGCTTGCCGTCGTCCGGCAACTGACAGTAGTCGTCGTAGGTCAGGCGCGTCGTGGTCGCCGCGGCCGTGGATTCGATCGTGGTCGTCATGGCCAGCTCCGAATTGATTTTACGCCCGTTCGAAAATCGCTACGGGGAGTGTCGCGAATACGTGTCGCAGGGCAGCGGATTCGAGCATTTCTCCCGTAAACACGTTACGCCATGGCCCTTCGATTCCACGTAACGTGTAGTCGCCCCACACCTCGCCAAGCGGGAGTTGCTTACTCAATCGCGCGGTCAATCGCGCGACCACGACGAGGATGGTATCGCCGCGAAGGTACGCAACAGCGTGCGGCGTACCCGTTTCGATCGCGGTGTAGGAGCCATTCAGAAACGTGTCCGCGTGCTTCGTTCGCGCGCCCAGAGCGCGAGCGGTGACGAAGAGTTTGATGGCGCCATTCCGCCAGTTCTTCAGCAATTGCGCGGGCTCGCCTAACGAGCCGAGCAGCGACTGACGCGTCTCATAATCAACAGGACGTCGATTATCGGGATCGACGAGGCTGAAATCCCAAAGCTCCGTGCCTTGATAAAAATCAGGAACGCCCGGACTCGTCGCTTTCACAACGACCTGCGCCAATGAGTTGATGAAGCCATGAAACGCGATTCGCTTGTGAAAGCGTTTGAATGATTCGATAAATGGCTCATGCGCGAGAATCATACGCGCGAATTCCATTATCGATTTCTCATAATCGCTGTTTGGCGCCAGCCAGCTCGAGTGCGTTTTCGCCTCACGGACTGCTTTTTCCAGATAAGCTGTTAGGCGTGACGCCACATCGTCTTCATCCGTAAGTGGCCACATCCCGACAAGTGTCTGATAAATCAGTAATTCTTCATTGGGATGCGGAACGCCGTCACGCCGCAAGGGCGCATTGACGCGCATCCATTTGCGCACCTGTCGCTCCCATTCGTCCGGGATCTCCGAAAGGACGTGAATCCGCGCCCGCACATCCTCGGCACGTTTCGTATCGTGCGTTGATGTCGCGTTCATTGTGTGCGGCCATAAGCGCGAGATCACTTCATTCCGCGCGTGCAACTCCGCGACAGGATCGAAATCCGCACTACGTCCCGGCTCGCCACCCACTTCATTGAGCGAGATCAGCCGGTTGTAGTGATAAAACGCCGTATCCTCAACGCCCTTGGCCATGACGCGACCGGTGAATTGCTGCCAGCGCATCACGAATTCGAGCCAGTTATCCCGCTCACTCTCGATGTATGCCGGCGGTTTCAACAACAGAACGGCTTCGACGAAATTGAACAAACGCGTATCCAGTGACGTCGCGCGCTTTCGCGCTTCTGCGATCGCCGCGCCGATGTATTTACGATCCGTATCGCTGACTTCCGCATCACGGATGTAGGTGCGATACACCGGCATACACGCGGTGATTTCGCATAACGCACTGAGTAATTCGCTGGGCGCGAAATCACGCGCATTACGATCGGCAACCGCCAGTGAACCGAGATGTATGCCGAGGGCGCGCATCTCGCCGAAGAAGAGTTGTTCGATGACCTGCTTCTTACGGTCATAGACGATGTCTTCGTAAGACGACGCATTACTCGTGATGCGATGATAAATTTCTGTTAGGCGCCCGAGGCCAGCGGGATCGACGAATAATGCATTCGCGGTGTCCAGGAAATCGTAACCGGTGGTACCCGCGCAGCGCAGCGTCGCAGGTAACGGCTCACCGTGTTCGAGGATTTTCTCGACGACGACATAAAACGACTCGGCCGCATCCGTGTTGGGATCGCCTAAACGCAACTGCAACTTCGCGAGGTAATTAATCGGATCGTACAGACCGTCGATGTGATCGATGCGAACGCCTGTGACTTTCCCCTGCGCGATCCAATCGAGGATCAATCGATTGCGCGCCTCAAATACCTCGGGATTCTCGACGCGAATGCCAACGAGATCCGTGACGTCGAAGAAGCGACGGTAATTGATGGTCTCACTCGCAATGCGCCAATACGCGAGCCGGTACCACTGTGCCTGAAGAACGCGATCGAGCAAATCCGCGTCTTCATTGAAGCGCTTGATGACGGTTTCCAGCGCCTCGCGAAATTCCGACGATTGCTCCTCTAATCGCCACAGCGTGTCTTTCAGAAAACGACTATTGGTGATGACGGTTTCGTTTTGCACGAGATCGCGCAGTTCGATGCCGACGCCTTCCGCTGGAACGGCATCGAGGCAAGGCTCGAGCACAATGCGATACGAGCGTGCGGCCAGCGGCAACCGTTTGTCGTAATACGCGAGATAAAGCCCCTCGGCATCGAACGCCAATTGCAGTTCCTTCGATTCGAGCGCCTCGCCGTAAGGACGTCCGAGGATGGGGAGCAGGACTTTATCGTCCCGCCAGTCGATGTCGAAGTAATGCAGGAAGCGCGATTGCGGGCCATTTTCGAGAACGCTCATCCACCACGAATTCTCATGACTCGCGGCCATGTGATTCGGGACGATATCGAGCAGCAATCCCATGTCGTGCTGCGCGAGCGCGTTCTGCAACTCTGCAAAATCGTCGTCAGTGCCGAGGGCGGGATTCAGCTGATTTGCTTCGACAATGTCGTAGCCGTGCGTGCTGCCCGTGCGCGGGCGTAACAGCGGCGATGCATAAACGTCCGAGATCCCGAGCGCGTGCAGGTAATCGACAATGCGACGCGCATCCTGCAGGGTGAATCCGGCGTGGAATTGAAGGCGGTATGTGGCGACAGGCACGCGGTACATCGAGTTGGGAACGGTGCAAACGGAGCGCCGGTTTCCACACCCGGCCGGCCGCCAAACCTCCCGGATGGCCGGCAGCGCTCCGTAGAACCGCGCCTCAACTTCCCCAAACCGCGAAGCTGTGCGGCGGGAGCGTCATGCGACCACCATCAATCTTCGCGCCCGTATCCAACAAAACCTTCCACCCACCTTGCGGTGCGTCCACGGTCTGCGCCTTCTCACTGAAATTGAAGGCCACGAGCGCCTGCGCGTCGCCGTTCCAGCGGCGTACGACCAGCACCTGCTTCGCGTCATCCGCAATTGCGTGCAATGACGACAAATCGAGACTGCGCAATGCGGGATGCGAGCGTCGTAATGCGATCAGTTGTTTGTACAGACGCCACATCGATGCATGCTCATCGCGCTCGAGCGAAGACCAGTTCAATTTCGAGCGGAGAAACGTTTCCTCATCGTGCGGGTCTGGCGGATCGCCTTCCCAAATGAAATCGTCGAATTCCTCGAGCCGCCCCTTACGCACGGCTTCAATGAGATCGGCGTCCGAGTGCGATGTGAAATATTGAAACGGAGCTTTCTCGCCGTACTCCTCGCCCATGAACAGCATCGGGATAAACGGCGACAGAATGATCGCCGCGGCGGCGAGCCGTACTCGATCGAAGCCGACGAGATTCGCCAGGCGATCGCCTAACATGCGATTTCCAACCTGATCGTGATTCTGAATCGATACGACAAACTGCGCGCCATTCCGCGTCACCGGCTTCGCGCCGTATTTGCGCCCGCGATAGGGAGAATGCTGTCCGACGAACAGAAACCCCTGCTCCATGACGCGCGCGAGATTACTAACCTTCAATGGAAAGGACGAATAATAGCCATCCTGTTCGCCGGTCAGTAGCGCGTGCAATGAATGGTGATAATCATCCATCCACTGTGAATCGAATTCCAGACCGAACTGCTCCGCCGACAAAATTACACGCGGGTCATTGAGATCGCTTTCGGCAATACTGACGATCGTTCGTCCGCGTTCGCGGGCACGCTCATGAATCGCGACATTGAGATCCTGCAGGAACGGCTCGGCGGAATGATCGATGATCGCGTGCACGGCATCGACACGCAATGCATCGAAATGAAACTCATCGACCCATTGCAGCGCATTGTGGATGAAATACCAGCGCACGAAGTCACTGTGCGGCCCGTCGAAATTCAGCGCCAGTCCCCACGGCGTTTTGTAGCGATCCGTGAAATATGGTCCGAATTCACTGAGGTAATTTCCTTCCGGCCCGAGGTGGTTATAGACGACGTCCAGGGCAATGGCGAGACCGCGCTGATGGCAAGCATCGACCAGGCGCTTCAATGCACGCGCACCGCCATAAGACGACTGCGCGGCGCCGGGATAAACGCCGTCATATCCCCAATTACGCGTACCGGGAAACTGCGCGATCGGAAGAAGCTCGACGACAGTAACGCCGAGCTCCTTCAAATGATCCAGTCGCGAAATGATTGCGTCGAACGTTCCCTCAGACGTGAACGTGCCGACGTGTAATTCATAGACGATGTAATCCTCGAGCGGAATCCCTTTCCATCCCTCGTCGTGCCATTCGAACTCCGAACCGACAACCGCCGACGCGGCGTGCACGCCATCGGGCTGATGACGTGACGCCGGATCGGGGCGCTCGATTTGTTCGTCCAGCACAAACGTATACCGCGTCCCCTCACCGCAATCGTCAATGACGGTCTCGAAATATCCATCGGGATTTTTCGTCATGGCGACGCGGCGCTCGTTAGGCGCGTGAATGTGTACGTCGACGCGCTCGCGATTCGGCGCCCATACGCGAAATTCACAACGCGCTCCGTCCAGCAGGCGCGCGCCTAACGGCAATCGATGCGCGGGCACACGTTGCTCCTCTGCCGGAGGAAATGTTTCACGGCCCGGAATGGCGGGATTCGAGGTCACAGTTCCTGGGGCTCCAGTTCTTCGTCGTCGACAACCGTGGATTCTTCTACCGCTTCAGGACGCGACAACAGGAACACCGCGCCAAGCGGCGGAAGTGTGAGATTGACGGACCAGCGGCGGCCGTGCAGTGGCAGCGGCGCGGCGTCGGCACCGCCCATATTCCCCTGTCCGCTACCGCCGTACAGTGGCGCATCGCTATTGAGGACTTCTTCCCAGCGACCGCCAAAAGGCACGCCAACCTGATAATTGTGGCGAGGCATCGGCGTGAAATTCAGGACCGCAACGAGAACCTCGTCAGGATTTGATTTCGAGCGTCGCATCAAGCTCACAACGCTGCCTTCGGTATCACAGCAATCGATCCACTCGAATCCCTCGGGCGACATATCGAGCTCGTGAAATGCCGGAATGTCGCGATACGCCTTATTGAGATCCTCGACCCAGCGGTTAATCCCTGCATGCGTCGAATATTCGAGCAAATGCCAGTCGAGACTGGTGTCGTGATTCCATTCGCGGTACTGACCGATCTCGCCGCCCATGAACAGCAGTTTCTTGCCGGGATTCGCATACATATGCGCGAACAGCAGCCGCAGATTCGCGGCGCGACGCCATTCATCGCCCGGCATCTTCCCTAACAGCGATCCCTTGCCGTGCACCACTTCGTCATGCGACAGCGGCAGCACGAAATTCTCCGTGAACGCATACATCATGCGGAACGTGAGGTCATTGTGGTGGAACTTGCGATACACCGGATCCTTCGCGAAATAGCGAAGCGTGTCGTGCATCCAGCCCATGTCCCATTTCATGCCGAAACCGAGACCGCCGAGGTAAGTCGGCCGTGAAACCATCGGCCACGCTGTCGACTCCTCCGCGATCACCTGTACGTCCGGATGGTTCTTGTAAACGTCCTCATTCATGCGACGCAGGAACGAGATCGCTTCGAGATTCTCGCGGCCGCCGTGCTCGTTCGGAATCCATTCGCCATGCTTGCGCGAATAATCGAGATAAAGCATCGACGCCACGGCATCCACGCGTAATCCGTCGATGTGATATTCGTCGAGCCAGTACAGCGCACTCGACAACAGGAACGATCGCACTTCATTACGACCGTAATTGAAGATCAGCGAGCCCCAGTCAGGATGAAATCCCTTGCGCGGATCGGAATGCTCGTAAAGATGCGTCCCGTCGAAATACGACAGACCATGTTCATCCGTCGGGAAATGAGACGGCACCCAGTCGATCAGTACGCCGATTCCGTTCTGATGGAGAACGTCAATGAAATACTTGAGGTCCTGTGGCGTGCCATAACGACTGGTCGGAGCGAAATATCCCGTGCCCTGATATCCCCACGAGCCATAGAACGGATGCTCCTGTAATGGCATCAGCTCGATGTGCGTGAAGTTCATTTTCTTCACATACTCGGCAAGAGGCGCGGCGATTTCTCTGTAGCTCATCGAGCGCCACGGACCGCCCTCGACGTCCTGAACACGGCGCCATGAGCCGAGGTGGACTTCATAGATGGACATCGGAGCTTCGTAGGAATTGCGGTCCTTACGAAACTGCATCCATGCGTCGTCGTTCCATTGATAGTCGAGATCCCAAACCTTCGATGCAGTGGCCGGCGGTGTTTCGTGATGCACGGCCATGGGATCGGCTTTATCAACGCGATAGCCATTGAAGCGCGAAACGATGTGGTACTTGTACGTTGCACCGCGCTCGAGACCAGGAACGAATCCTTCCCAAATTCCGGAACCGCCGCGCATTTCGAGCGGATTGGCTTCGCGATCCCAGCCATTGAAATCGCCGATCACGCTGACGCTGAGCGCGTTAGGCGCCCAAACGCCGAACATGACGCCGCCCGGCACAATGTGATTGCCGAGTTTCTGCCAGAGTTTGTTGTGCGTGCCCTCATTGAAGAGATGGAAATCCCAGTCACTGAGGAGGGAGTGGGGGCGCGTGTTCAGAGATTCGGGCTCGATTTGATCGATGGTGTGCTCGCGAATGGCGAGAGGATCGATGACGGGATCCGGAGCGCTGGCATTCGGAGCGCTGGTGTTCGGAGCGACAACATTCGGAGCGCCGGCATCTTTGCCGGCCGGTGCGACGGCATCCTGCCGGCGCTTCGTGCGGGGCCGGCTGGAAGCCGGCGGTCCGGCCGGCTGGAAGCCGGCGCTCCGGAGTTCGGCGCTCGCGGCTTCGGCGCTTGAAGATTCGAGTTTCTCGCTCGCGGCTTTCTCGCTTGCGGGCTTCTCGCTTGCGGGTTTCTCGCTCGCGGGTTTCTCGCTTGCGGGCTTAACGCTTGCGGCTTTCTCGCTCACGGCTTTCTCGCTCGCGGGTTTCTCGCTTGCGGGTTTGTCGCTTGCGGGTTTCTCGCTCGCGGGTTTCTCGCTCGCGGGATTCTCGCTCGCGGGTTTCTCGCTCGCGGGTTTCTCGCTCGCGGGATTCTCGCTCGCGGGTTTCTCGCTTGCGGGCTTAACGCGCGCGGGTTTGGCGTTACGAACCTTTGCCCTCGGCGTTTCGACGCCACGAGCTGCCACATCCACCGCTACCTCATCCCGGAGAATCGGGCCTGCTTCGCTCAGCACCTCATCCGGAACGTTCACTTCGATTGGAACGCTCGGCACTACATCGCCGCCGAGGTTTTGCAACTCTTCGACGGCGGGGCTTTTCGGTTTACGCGTCCGCTTCGCGGACGGCTTCGGTTCCGCGACAGGAGCCGGTGCGGCTTTCTTTGCCGCGGGTTTCTTCTTGTCTTCGCCGTCGCTGCCTGTCGTTTTCTTGCGTCGTACTGCCATTACCCTTCCTTTACAACATGGTTTCGGGACCGCGAATACTAAGCAAGTCGTGCGCCCCGTGCGACCGGCGCGCGTTCACGTTCGTAAAGATCCTGCGGATCGAGCCGTCCGCGCGCGCGTCTTTGAGTCCCATTCGAAACTTATGTCGCCAACTCCGCTCCGGCACGCCCGGAACGTTCTGCGCCTCCGTTTCGCCCCACAAATCCTCGAGATTGATGAGCACGAACTCCGCATCGCTCGCCGCGAGAAACTCGAGCAGCGACTCATACGGCGCACGCGCATCGAGCCTGCGCTTCATCCGTTCGCGCAATTCACGCTCGCGTCGCGCGCCGAGGTCATCGAGCAATCCCTGCGCGACGCGATCGTCGATGTCCTTCCCTGCAAACCACGCCGCGAACGTCGGCATGTCGTGCGTATTCACGCTCGCGATCGAAGCCGCGGCCGGCGGTGCGAGATCCTCGTCCGGCTTGATCTCGTACTGCACGACGTACATGCGTCGCAGCCCGTGTCGAGACATCGTGCGCGGCACTTCCGCCGGCACTGTGCCGAGATCCTCGCCGACGATCGTGCAGCGATGGCGTTGCGATTCGAGCGTGAGAATGGCGTACAACTCCTCCGCGCGATAGCGCACGTACACGCCATCCTTCGCATCGAGTCCGTCGGGAATCCAGAACAGTCGATGCAAACCCATCACGTGATCGATGCGCAGAATGCCCGCGTGTGAAACGTGATGGCGAATCGCCTTGCGGAAATAGTCGTAGCGATCTTCACGAAGTGCGTCGGGATCGAACGGAGGAAATCCCCAGTTCTGCCCTTTCGTGAAAAACAGATCAGGTGGCGCGCCGGCACTGACGCCGTTCGCAAACACGTGCGCGTAACGTTGCGCGTCGTAGCCCGCGGGATGCACGCCGAGGGGGAAATCGAGATAGAGACCGCGGCCGAGGCGGCGCGCGGCATTTGCGACTTCGCGCATCTGCTGCGCCATGCGGAATTGCGCGTAGAGATGCAGCGCCGCATCTTCGCCGCGCCACTTCGCGAATTCATTCGCCTCCGAATTCGCGAACGTCGCGAACTCGCGATCGGGAACGAAACGCTCGAAACAGTTGCGCAGCACGCGACGCTTCTCCGCGAGCACGCCCGCGTAATCGACGTGCGAGGTCTGGCGTAATCGCGCGATCGCACCATCATCGAGATCATCACCGCGAAACTCAGGAACGCGCGTCACATCGAGATACAGCTCGTTCCAGAACAAACGACTCGCGGGCGAATACGGAC